>DATFBG010000043.1:0-6850 GCA_035253945.1 Nitrososphaeraceae archaeon
TTATCAGCAGACGATTCCTACATCAGAATAGTGGATGATGACTCTTCTTTTCCCTATGTGTCTATGCTCGAGTCAAAGATTAAGGATACCAACTCTTCTCAGGATCCTATCTTTCTAGAGGCCATAGTTTTGCAAACGCCAAATGAGACAGAAGTGAACACCAAAAGCGCTGAGAGTGTTCCACTTGCTGATACTATAGTAGGTGATGATACCGGAGAGATTAGACTGGTAGGTTGGCGTGAACAAAGCTTCGAAATCACCAAATTGAACATAGGAGATAGGATAAAGGTTTCTGGGGTTACAATAAATAGCAGAATAGGAGGGAAGCAGGAACTTACATTAAGACAGTATTCTTCTGTAACAAAGTTGACTTGATGCTCTTTACTACTTCCATTCAAGTGTGATAATGATACAGCCATCTTGTGCTTACACTAGAATACAGATCCTGCGATACCTTTTTTCCGCTTGTACCGCTCCCTAAGACACATGTATGTCACAGGTGAAGTTACAGGTAAACCCATTGTACGTACACATACGTGCCCCAAGCCTATCCGCTAGTTCCGCGTATTTATCCCTTCCAGAATCCGCGGGTCATTACGTACTGTCTTTCCGCTTCGTAAATTGCGCGATACAATTCGGACTCTTCGTCGTAGTTGCGCAGAATCCGAGCAGCAGTATCAGCTCCAATCCCATAGCCAGCCAATACAATAAGTGCCCTTCTGCCAAAGTTGTTTATAAGAGACGCCACTTTCCACGCACGACTGAATTTATGGTTTTCATCTGAGGATAGCTGTTCTCCAGCAAGCTTTTTTATTATTATTTTGTCCAATTCATTGTCAAATCCAGATGTGGAAGTCACTAGCCGGGAATGGCAAAGGGGACATGATAAACGCTCGGAAGCATCCTTTGTTTGTACTATTCTATCCCACCTACCGCATCTTACGCAGATTAATCGGTGTTTTGTCTTATCTAATCTTTCTTTTATAAGTTCTATTATGCCCTTTTCAATGCTTAGAGGATTGGCCGAGAATTTGGTAAAATGCTCCAAAATTGGCTTTGCTAACTCCGAGAATTCATTAATCTCCTTCCAATGTAAGTTAATAATTTTCTTTTTAAACATTTTAAATATATCTCGCGTTCGATTCATATCATACTTATCGTGAATCAACTCTCGAATCGATTCTTTGCTAACTGGCGTTTTAGAGTATCTATCATATATTAATCGAGCGATTCTCTTATCATAAATAACGTCTTTGTTTACTATCCCAAACCTTTTTGAGACCGTCCACACTTTCCGATTTATATTATGAGTTCCAGTCATCGAGGCAATAAGAACTGCCTCTAGATCGAAGCTATCTGTAAAGAAAGCCTCCACGAGTCCTTTTCCGATTCTAGCGCTCGAAGTAAGGACTATTCTGTAAGAATCGGCTCTGGTTTCAACCACATATCCTAGCTGCGAGGAAAGTATCGTAGACATCAATGAGGCGATGGTATTATTTACTTTAGTGCCAAAGGTGCTATGGATTACCAATGTATTCTTTGAAATCGAGCTCTCTACGACAACATTATATGAATCAGGGATAGGGTACAAGACTTTCAGCGTTTGATCTATGACGTTGCTGGATAGCCTTAACATATTCTTTGCTGCTTGGTTACGAATAATTCCGACTTCCCTGGCAGTTTCGTAATCCACAGGTATCAATTCGCCATTCCAATATGGAACATTAATTGCTGCACCATGTAGGGGCTCAACATTAACTCGCATCTTCACTTCGTCGACTGAAATAATACGCCATTGAGATCCTTTTAGTACAAAGACATTTCCCCTCTCGCCATAATCACCTACAAACTCTTGGTCTAAGCTGCCTATTCTTCTATTATTTATCATATCCACTACTTCAAATTTCAGAACTTCTGGTATCATAGAAAGGTTTTCAAAATAATATTTGTAAGCTCTTATTGTTCGGCGATAGGATTGAGATGCTTGGTCATATCTTACAATGCCTTGGCCGTGAAGAAGCTCGACAACTCCAATCATGTCTTGATAATTGAGCGTACTAAATGGATACGCCTTTCCGAAAATTTCGAAAGCTGATTCTAGTTTGATTGGATTATTCTCTTGCATAGACAGACCTACTAGATGATGAGCCAACACATCCAGAGGCTCTCTATGAATTACTTGCTCCTCTATAGAACGTCTCTTCATCCGTCCTGTGATGGCTAGTGCTTCGATTTCGTCATCTGAGTTATTTGTTACGATTAGACCTTTGGCAGATCTGAATTGCCTATGTCTGCTCCTCCCAATTCTCTGAATCAATTTGGAAACTTGTCGTGGAGATCCGTAGTGAACTACAAGTTCAACGGACCCAATATCCAGTCCTAATTCTAGCGAGGAAGTGCAAACAACAATACCTGCCAAGCCACATCTTAGTTTATTTTCGGTTTCCTCGCGCATATCTCTTGATAAGGATCCATGATGAACTTCGACAGTAGTTTCATCGCGGTTTTTTAAGATAGCACCCAAATATTCGGCCTCATCTCTAGTGTTTGTAAAGAGTAATACTGAGCCGGCTATATTGTTCGCCTTGATATAATGTTTTATAAACGTCGCGACCTCATTTAGAGAGCCGTCGACAAATTTTATGTCTATATCATAGTTTCGAATACTATTATCCACTAGTATTGCACAGTTCCTCTTAGGGCCAGCAACAAATTTGCTTGTTTCGTATAAGCTGCTTAATGTAGCAGAAAGTCCTATTCTTGTAATGGCTTTCAAGGATACTGAGTGCAATCTTTCAAGACTGAGGGACAAGTGTGCCCCGCGTTCAGTTGATATAAGCTCGTGAACTTCATCTATTATTACCCATTCTAGACCTTGTAATGCAAACAGCATTTTTTGATTTGCAAGAATAACCCCAAGTGACTCCGGGGTTGTAATTAATATTTCAGGGGGATCATTAGCTATTCTTTTTCTTGTTTTGGTATTAGTGTCACCGTGTCTTATCTCAACACGAAGATCCTCGTCTTGTGCATACTTTAATATTCTCCGTAGAACATCATTGTTAAGTGCTCTTAATGGAGTGACATAAACGACTCGTATTTTGCCTTTTCTACTCCCCGATGTTATGGCGTTGGACAGCATTGAAAAAACAGGTATGACCGCGGCTTCTGTTTTTCCAGATCCCGTAGGGGCTACTAGCAGACAGTTGATCTTTCTGGCAATTACAGGGAGCGACTTGATCTGAATTGGTGTCGCGGCCTGGAATCCTTGTTTTTTGAGCTTTTCAGAAACTACTCGTTCTATATTCGTCTATGGATCACTCTAAGAAGATGCTTCAGGCGGATTTTGCTGTTTCCACCGCTTTGGTTTAGAAGCTGCAGCACCATTATCGTATATCAGAACCGTTAGAATACCAGCCACAAATAGCCCTAGGGCTACCCAAGCATATAGGTCAAAATTCGCTATAACCTCGCCAACCATGATACGTGACTATGATTTCCTAGTAAATATAACTGTTCTAGCCGTAAATAAATATATGCTCATATCAATAACAGAAGGCCAATGCCAAGTAAGGTCGAGGAAGAGGAAATAAAGGATGAAGTCAAAAACA
This sequence comes from Nitrososphaeraceae archaeon, assembly GCA_035253945.1. Taxonomy (GTDB): domain Archaea; phylum Thermoproteota; class Nitrososphaeria; order Nitrososphaerales; family Nitrososphaeraceae; genus TH5893. The sequence continues at coordinate 3,612 of DATFBG010000043.1, forward strand.
GACAGATAAAGGCTGTAGCCTTACTCTCAGGTGGATTGGATAGCAATCTTGCGGTCAGAATGATGCTAGAGCAAGGGGTTGAAGTAGAAGCAATTGCAATCAAAACACCGTTTTGTGATTTCGATTGTGGAAAAGGATGTGGCCACAGAGTCAAACAGGTATCAACTGAGCTAGGGGTCTCGTTAAAGACAGTATACCTAGGTGAGGAATATCTCGAGATGTTAAAAAAACCAAAACATGGGTATGGCTCTGGAATGAACCCATGCATAGACTGCAGGGTAATGATGTATAAGGAAGCAAGAAAGCATATGCAAAGAATAAATGCAGACTTTATAGTCACGGGAGAGGTTTTGTTTCAAAGGCCAATGAGCCAAAACCGTCGTGCCCTCCAAGTTATCGAAGAGGAAGCAAATACCACTGGCAAGATCCTGAGACCTCTCTCTGCAAAACACCTTGCCCCCACTGAAGCTGAGAAAGACCGTCTTGTCAAAAGAGAGTACCTGGCCGAAATAAAGGGTAGGTCCAGAAAAGCTCAACTCAAGCTCGCCCAACATTTTAACATCGAAGAGCCGCCTAACTCTGCTGGTGGGTGCTTGTTAACTGATCCCATTTTTTCGAAGAGAATCAAGGATGCCATTGAACATGCCTACGATATTCTGAATCTTAACGATGTAGAGCTATTAAAGCTTGGTAGGCATTTCCGTATGGCATCTGATGCTAAATTAATTGTAGGACGAAATATGGAAGAGAACGAGAAGATCAAGCGCCTATGGCTGGCTGGTGATACCATATTAGAGGCTGCTGACTATGTGGGCCCTACTTCTCTACTAAGAAGTAAAACACACGACAAATCCATATTAAATAAATCTGCGAGCATATTACTCCGATATTCTGATTCTCCTAAGGGCGTTAAATGCAGGGTCAAAGCTATAGTTAATGACGAGGAAGAAGAAATATGTGTTGCATCTGCATCGGATGAAGAAATTGTGAAGCTAAGAATCTAAATCAACAAGACGGTGAATGACTTTTGACCACCATAACTATTTGGCTTCGGATGACTGTAGCTTGTTAGTGGATAGAGAATGCATGCAAAAGACACCAATATACCTAAAAGCTGTTACTCTTAAAAGCATTGGCGATATATCCAATATTAAGGATGATGCTCAAAAACAGATGATACTAATTCTACGAGTTACACCTCTGGCGCATAAGGACGTCGAGGAATTGCGCAAGGCTATCGATGATCTTTACGAATATGTACAGGCATCAGGTGGGGATATTGCACGCTTAGGAGAAGAACGGGTAGTTATTACACCACCAAACGTAAAGATTTGGAAAGGAATTTGAACTGTGTCACCTGCAATTGGTGAAGGTCCATTTTTGTCATTTTGTCAGGACAGTATAGAATGTATACCAGGCTTCATGCATTAAACTAATTTTATTGCTTCCAGAACTGAAGGATGCTGGGTCTGTACGTTTAGTATCCTATTGATTGAAGTCGCAAGATTTTGCACCTTAGGTCGCTCGCCGTGGTTAACTAGCACACGTCTTAATTTTTGTCTGAGTTTGCCTACATAGCTCATTAGTTGACTGTAGTCACTATGAATATCTAGTCCGTCAATTTTCTCCACTATACAACGTATTTGAATCTCCTGTCCGCCTAGTAATATTTGTTTCCTACCCTCCTGAATATAGCTTCCCAAGCTTCCAGGCATCTGATAGGAAGCAAGAATAATCTTGCTTTCCTGCCTCTGAGACAGCTGTTTTAAATAATGAAGCAAAGGTTCGTCGTTGTTCGTTAATAATGGACAAATTATGATCGCTGGTTCACTACCTAAAGTAAAAGATTCTACTGGTGTTAAGTATTTTGACTGAAAGGGGCTTCTTTTATTTTGGTACGTGCAACTGTTTATTTCTTCTGAGAGATATTCGGAATATACTTCATGAATCGATGATACGTCATCGATGACTTTCTCGACTAAAATCTTTGCTTCAACAATCCTACCCAAGCCAATATACTTATCAAATATCAATGAGATTTCTTGTGCTAATCCAATATAGGGAACTGGAATCAGTACTACCTCGTTTTTAGACAAAGTTGAATTTACGCTATCTGCAAGACGCTGAATTGCTGTCTCGTAATCTGGAAATATGTCTTCTTTATTGCCATAAGTACTCTCAATTATAAGGGTTTCTACTCTCGTAAAGTTAAAACCCGGTCTTGTGAACAAAACTGAATCTCGAAAACGCATTTCACCGGTATAGACAACATTGTGATCTCCATTTCCTATATGAAGATGCATCATACTAGAGCCTAAGACATGACATGAATTTGTAAGTGTGAGCTTCACGTCAGGAGAAATATCTGTTGCAACGCCAAGATTAAGAGGAATTGTATGGACAACCGTCTCTTTAATATCTTTAAAAGAATAGATTGCGTCACCATCAGATTTTCTAACATATTCTGTATGCTCTAGATTCATGAGAGGTAAGGTTGGTTCAGAACAATATACTGGGCCATCGTATCCGTATTTGAAAAGAAAAGGTAAAAAACCGCTGTGGGATAAGTGTGCATGGCTCAAGACCACTGCATCAAGATCGTTAATCCCAATTCCTGTGATATCTAATCTCGGTAGGATATCTAGGGGCTCTTTGGCAAACAGATTGAGTCCACAGTCGAGTAAAACCTTGCTTTCGTGTGTTGATAATAACATTGCAGAGCGTCCAACTTCTGCAAATCCTCCAAGAGTGATAATACTGGCCTCCGCGGGCGACTCAGCTAACTTGGATCTAAATATCCTCTCTCCAACATCCTTATAGAATTGAATGCGCTCATCCACCGTTTCACATAGAATCCTATGAATATTCTCCATCATATGCATATTTGATGGTTTTTTTCTCATTTTGAATTTCCACCCGGTTCTTTCCACTATTTCGTAATTACCATCTTCTATGCTGGAGGCAGCTTCAGATGGGTTCTCAACATACATAGTTGCTTCTCCCAATGCAGGGTCAAAAAAAGAACGATCTGGCTGGATGTCTTTTGAGATATTGCTTCTTAATAAAGCTAATGTTTCACTCTCTGATTTCCGAATGGACTCATCAGTTCGAATAACTATCCTTTTCTTCAATGTATTCACCATGTTGGATATAATCTGACTATTTTTTAGTAGATAGGCTGGGTTATCAGAATACAACGCAATATTGGGACCTTCGTATTCTATCTTGGTAAGACTTGA
>DATFBG010000044.1:0-2623 GCA_035253945.1 Nitrososphaeraceae archaeon
GCAAGAAAGAAAGGTATGGCTAAGGGACTCGCAGGTGCATCTGAGACTGGGAGCGAATTTGAGCAGGGTTCTGCTGGAACGGACAAATAGATAAACGAATCGATAAGGCACTCATCATTTTTTTCTATACTTGTTTTTATCTCTTCTGTTAGCTAATCAGGCCGTAATAAAAACTGTCAGAGATGCATTCCATTTAGGGATTAGAGAAGTAAAATTAAACCGCAAGGCGGATGGACCATGAGACTCCTCTCCCACCAGAATATACCAGCTTTGATAAAATCTGGACTAGTATTCTCCCATCTTCCAAAATCGTCTTATCTTTAGGGTAATGACCTATGTTGTTAACCCACACGGTAATAGTGCATGACATTAAAAAGATCACAATCTGAAGAGACTGCGAAGCGGCCAAAATAACATAATCTAAATAGAGCTACAAATTGTACTAGAATGATAAGATAATGACAAAATTTGATGGAATTAGGGGACAGGAATTGTTGGATGTGGAAGAAGATCCTACGGAAATAACGCTGATCTTCAAAGACAATCGGTTCCTGTTTGTAAAGATTGAAAATGGCAATCTAGTCACAGAATCTATACCTGAATGATTCCACAAAACTTTCGTTCTCCAACAGCATACCCTTACTTTTCAAAGGAACGTTAAAGCCAGGGCCTGTGCGTTCGATTAAGCATTAACTTGATTTAGATCATCCTCACCAAGATCTACGTAGACTTCATCGCCTTTTTCTTCAACAGGATACAATGTCAGATCACCTGATTTTCGCCATGCATCATTTTGTTCCATCCATTGTGCCTCTTTCTTCCAGGATTTCATGTTCACTAGCTTTCCTGTAAAAATATTGAACTCATAGCCGTGCATGTAACAGACAATATTATCGCCCTTGATCTCCCCTTTAGACAGCGATGCTCCTCGGTGTGGACATGAATTATTACATGCAAACAATATACCTCTGTGTCTGCCTACTAAGATATCAGTTTTGTAAGCAGAAAAAGCCCTCATTGAATTCTCCTGGATATCAGAACTTTTGCAAATTCTAAATAGCATATGCTTTAAACAAACGGAAAAGAAGGAACAGCATTTATAAATTATATCAGGATACCAGATAGAGACAAAGGTAATTGCGGTGTTACCTTTGCTATCTGACCTGCTAGTGCTTGTTATGACCTGTAAAGGCCAATTTATATGTAGAAAAACAAGACAATAACTCTATAGGATTAATGCACAGGGCTAATGACCTAAAATCTGTCGATAATATTGGGAGAAATGTCACAATAAGAGGTTGGGTGTATAGATTGCGCAAACAGAAAGAAAATACTTTTATGATCCTACGAGATGATCGAGGAGGCATTATCCAAAGCGTTTTCCCTTCTAGCAGCATTCCCCTTAATTTGACTATTGAGTCTTCCGTAGAAGTGACTGGAGTTTTAAATAAGGACCCAAGGGCACCTGAAGGAGGCTATGAGATTAAGGGAACAGGTCTGAAAATATTCAACATAGCAGACGCAAACTATCCAATAGGCGAATTTCAAAGCTTAGAGCTGCTGTTGGATAATCGGCATTTAGCTCTAAGAACAAGAAAAATGGTTGCGGTTGCAAAAATACGCGCGTCCGTTCTAAAGTTCGCCCGTAACTGGTTTGTTATAAATGATTGGATGGAAGTTACTGCTCCTGTAATTGTGAGAGGCGCTGTAGAAGGAGGCTCGACGTTATTTAATGTGAAATATTTCAATAATGACTATGCATATCTATCGCAAAGCGCTCAGCTCTACCTAGAGGCAATGGTCTTTAGCCTAGGTCCAGTATGGAGCTTGACTCCATCATTTAGAGCTGAGAGTTCGCGAACGGTTAGACATCTATCAGAGTTCACACATTTAGAAGCTGAGGCACCATGGGTGGATCTAGATCAGATACTGAAAGTCCAAGAACAACTAATCTCATACGTTGTAGGAAATGTTATCGCGGAAAGACAGGACGAGTTTGCCTTGCTTAGGAGAGACGTGTCAATTTTTAAAAATTTAAAACCTCCATTTCAAAGAATCTCATATGAAAAAGCCATAGACACCCTACGCTCGAAAGATTTTACTATAGTGGATGATACCGGAAGAAGTCGGAAAACAGAACTTGGCGATGATCTTAATATCGATTCGGAGCGTGAATTGTCTAAAAATCTTTCAAGACCACTATTTGTGGTGGGTTATCCTATTGCAGTGAAACCTTTCTATGTTAAAGAGGACCCAGAAAATAAGGGATATGGTCTGGCAGCAGATATGCTGGCCCCTGATGGTTTTGGAGAGATTACAAGCGGCGGAATTAGAGAAGACAACAGTTTATCCATTACTAAGAAAATGGAGAAAGAAGGACTAGATCTCGCCAGCTATCAATGGTACTTGGACTTGAGAAGATATGGATCAGTTCCACATGGGGGATTTGGTCTTGGAATAGAGCGCCTAATGAGATGGATAACAAGAATTGACGATATTAAAGATACTATCTTATTTCCTAGAACCATGTCAAGGGTCAGTCCATAGTAGGCGAGGATATTTTCATTGTGTATAATGAAACTGTTTTGCTACCATTTAACAAAGAGAAAATTAAGATAGTGAG
>DATFBG010000045.1:0-2787 GCA_035253945.1 Nitrososphaeraceae archaeon
GTCGATACCCTTTTCAGAAATTCTTCTGTAAATATCGGCTGACTCCCCTTGCAAAGCAAAGGCGAATGTATGCGGCGTAGCAAATAGAACTAATAATTCCTTCCGTGTTTTCTTCATTATATTAAATGCGAGACCAATTGACTTGTGTGTGTCTTCCAGAATCTCTAATCTTTGCGGTGGCCTATCTTCCTCAATTTCCCTTATTTTCTGTTCAGCAGGGATTGCTTTATTCCATAATGTCTCAAAGAAGTATTGCTGCTGTTCCACAAATGTCTTAACATTGCTATAAATAAATTCGACTGGAGGCTGTAGGTCATGTATGTTGGCCGCAGCACCATACTCTATGCCGTCTACGATTCCAAAATTTCCTTTTACTCCTTCTAGATGGCGTAATTCAACGTGATTAGCCAGCTCCTTGGAATATCCGACGTTTTCCTCTGTAATCTCGGTGATAAACCTCTGTCTGATACCTTTCGCTTTAAGCTGCTTAATCATCTGAAAATACTGATCGTTGCTAACCAGAGTATGAGGAGACTTGGAATCATGGCAATAATCAGACGTTGATTTAGCTCGAGACAGAACTTCGAATGATTTTTTTGAGATTATCTCCAGACCTGACCATATCTCGGTTCTCTGGGTAGTCTTATGCTCGGCCAACGTCGTCTACAAAAGGATAAATGATTTTGGTTTATAAAGATCATCTTCGTCTTTTTCTTCTTACTGGCTATTTGACTACCTCGGGTCTTTTTATTCTATATTCTTCAAGCTGTATCGCAGCCTACCCAATTCTCTTATACAAGGACACCAATCTTAATTGCGAAGCCATAGTTTTTAGGGATAAAGTGCACATTATTAGGTTGGGAATGAGGTGAGTTGGCTGATAGCCAGACTGAGCAAAAGCGATGAAGATCTCACGACGATCCGACCCAAAATATCCTACTAATAGATGTAAGGTCCCTTTTATGAGACACCCTTAGATATGGTTTGCATGCCCTTATGGAAAATTTACACCAAAGGTACTAGGGTTGTTCTTGCAACAACGGCTCGCTTGCTCTTATCGAAAAAATAAGCTCTCTAACCTGCTGCAGGCTCTTCTCTAGATATCGAGTTACTTCCATATCCATAACAGGTTCAGATGGGTTGTTGTTGTTGCCGCCATCAAATTCTCGCAAGACATTTAGGAAGCGAACTTGCCGGGGCTTTGGTTGGAAGTCGTGTATTGGTATTACATTTCTTAGAAAGGTTTTGTGAACTAATTGGTTCCTTAGCTCGCTTAACATATGATACCAATTTCCATGCTGCCTAGCCCTATCCAATGGAGAGAGCAAACCAATCTTTTTGGTCTTGGCACTTAATGCACTTTGCACATTTGCAAAGTTGACGTGATCTGGTGATATTCCTAGGTCTAGTCTATCATTTATTTGAAAAAGCAGAGAATCTACGGCTCCCACAAGCTGCGATAAAAAGCAATCTACTTCCATTTCAACTTCAATTCTGGCATTATACTTGGCAATGTCCCCATATGCATTTTCGATTTCTATTAGCCTGTTCAGATGCTGTTCAGCAGCGTAGAGTTTGAACTCTACCCTATCGTTTAGCAGCCTTTTGATACTCCCTTCATCATCCGAGAGCGATGTCATATATATGATCAATAAGCCTTGATCACCTAGAATAATCTATATCTAGTGTTTCTTGAGCATTTTATCACTGCCTACTACTACTATTACTTCGAACAACACAGGCATTTTATGCATTACAGCCGACTGGTATATTTTCAATAACAAATCCTGTTGTTATACTCATGGTGGTCGTCAATGTCTTCTGTTCAAATATTTTCTAGCGAGGGTGAAGAGAAGTTACATCATATGTAAAAAAATCAAACTCTCAGCACAATTACCGAACATGAAATATCTCATTTGCACTACCTACACTCAATCCTGGTTGTGGCCCTCCTCCAATTACATAAATTTTATCTTCTTCTATAACTACTGCTGCTAATCCATGGCGTGCAGTTGGCAGGGGAGGTTCAGATATCCATGTATTAGTATTTACATCATATCTTTCATTGTTGTTAAATGTCCTTGAAGGTTCTTCTCCTCCAAAAACATAGATATTGCTGCTATTTGCTGGAGAACCGATTATGGCCGCTGCCGCAATTCCACTTCTTTGAGATGGCATATCTTCAAGATTAGTTATCCACATATCCTGTCCTGGATCATATGCTTCATTGACAGCTATATTTTCCAAAGAACCAGTTATTCTGCCGCCTATGACAAATATTTTCCCATCAACTACGGCGGAGCCAGCATGATGTCTTGCAGTAGGCATTGATGTTTTAGATGTCCAGGTATCACTAGAAGGATCATATGCCTCATTTGAATTTAAAGGTCTGTCAGAAGAACCACCTATAGCATATAGTGTCCCATTAACAAAATTAACATTTAATGCCCCCCTAGCTGTTGGCATCGGTTCTCCTTGTTGCCAAATATTCTGAATGGGATCATAAATGAACAGATCATTGATTGGAGACCATGGAGCCGTATATCCACCGACCGCATATATTTTGCCATTATAAGAGGCAGCTGCGGTATGGTGTAATGGTTCTGGTAATGGGGATGCTCTGGTCCAGCTATTATTGGCAACATTATAAACTTCTACAATATCTGTAACTTGACCGGATTCGTCGAATCCGCCTATAACATAAATATCATTATTCAAAACTGCCGCAGTCACCTCTGTTCTAGGTGTAGGCATTGGTGCTCCAGCAGTCCAAAATGACTCTGTAGT
>DATFBG010000046.1:0-4842 GCA_035253945.1 Nitrososphaeraceae archaeon
ACTGTTGCAGGAGGATGCTAATCTCTAGTGTTGAGACAATTTATCAAGTCATTCCATATTACGAAGCCTTAAGAAGGAGAATGTCTGAAATCCAGTCCGAAGTAGAATAAGTTAATCTCAAAATCCAATCCGTCCGATGCCATTAATCACCAAGCTCAAAAGCAGAATCGTGTTTAATAGCAGGGGAAGTCAAACTGTGGAAGTTGATGTAGTTACGGATGATAGATATTTTGGTAGAGCATGTGCACCCTCCGGCGCAAGTGTCGGCAAAAACGAAGCACAGAGCTTCCCTCAAAATGACCCACAGAGAGCGATACAAACTTTTGAGTCCCACTCAAACAAGTTCATTGGTGCTGAGGCAGCAGACCCAAGGGTAATCTTCGAAATCTTGAGGACTATTGATAATACCTCTTCTTATAGTATAGTAGGAGGCTCAGTTGCGTACGCATTGAGTCTTGCCGCAGTGGACTCCGCCGCAAAGGCCTTAAATGTTCCATTGGCCAGATTGCTCCGCAAAAACAAACCATATGAGAACCCATTTCCACTGGGAAATATTTTAGGAGGAGGGGCTCACGCAGGCCCCGGTACCCCAGATATACAGGAGGTTCTCGTCTGCCCGGTAGGCGCAAAAGACATCATGCAGGCCTTAGACATGAATTTTAAAATACATGCCGAACTTCGCAAAGTCCTTGAGAATAAAGATAAGAAGTTTACAAATGGTAGAGGAGATGAGGGTGCCTGGGCACCTCGAGCAAACAACGACGAAGCCTTAGAGCTTGCTGAACAAGCCATAAAGAACTCTGGATTCGAAACCAAGGGTGACGTAGGCTTGGGAATAGACTTTGCGAGTTCTTCTCTTTGGAATAGCGACAAACAGTGTTACGAATACAAAAGGCAGCAATTGTCACGAGATACAAATGAACAGATTGAATTTGTGAATTCACTGATAAGTAAATACCGTCTTGTTTACGTAGAAGATCCAGTGTATGAGGAAGATTTTCAAAGTATGGCAGAAATAACACGAAAAAATCACAAATGTATTGTCACAGGTGATGATATGTTAGTCACGAATAAGGGGCGTGTTAATGAAGCATCAAAATATGGCGCATGTAGCGGAGCCATTTTAAAAGTTAACCAAGCTGGAACGCTGTACGATGCACTTCTTTTTGCTGAAGAATGCAAGAGGCAGAACTTAAAGATCATAACTTCACATAGATCTGGGGAGTCGATAGACGCGCATATTTCTCATATTGCAGTTGCGACTCAATCGAAGATGATAAAGTCTGGGATAATCGGGGGAGAACGTGTGGCTAAACTAAATGAGCTAATTCGTCTTACAGAGTATGATTTAATAGATGGGATGACAGATCTGTCCTTCTAGCATGACTTTCGAGGACAGACAAAAGACAGAAAATAGCCCTCCTGAAGTAGAAGCGGTACGACAAGATAGTAGCATCTCTAAAGACAGTTCTGAACAAGGCTCTGAACAAGCAAATGGTATTCAAGAGAACAAGGTTTCAGAGGCTACAGAACACGGGGAATTGGGTTATGCATCTGAGACGGATAATCTCGAAAAAATGATTCTTTCGACAGGAATTCGAGTCGGAACTCCAGTCAAGACTAAATATATGTCTCCATTTATAGTGCGTGCAAATCCTGAGGGATTGTATATACTTGATATTGGTAAAACTCTAGCCAGAATAGATGTCGCAGCCAGATTTATAGGAAGAGCAAATATTTCAAAGGTTGCAGTAACTTCAGCCAGGGAATATGGAAAAATGCCGGTTCAAAAATTTTGCCAATTAACAGGTGCTACTGGGATATTCGGACGATTCATGCCAGGTACCTTCACAAACCCCTCTTTACCAAATTATATGGAGCCAGAAATTGTTATTGTTACTGACCCTCAGGCGGATCAGCAGGCTGTGATGGAAGCTACTAGGGCGGGAGTTACGGTTGTCGCTATTTCAAACAGTGATAATGTGACTTCTCGGGTGGATTTGATTATTCCTGCAAACAACAGAGGACGCAAGGCTCTTGCTACTGTCTATTGGCTGTTAGCTAGAGAAGTTTTGAAAAAGCAGGGAACTATTAGATCCGACAGTGAAATGAAAATATCAATAGATGACTTTGAAACCAAATTAGTAGAGGAGGCTATGTGAGACAATTAAAGTCACGAGCGCCAGCAGTATCTGGAATATTTTATCCCAGCGACCCCGTTGAACTACGAAAAACCATTGAGCAATCATTTTTAGACAGGAATTTCGGTCCTGGTGCGATTGCTCCTCCGACTCATAAACACAGCAAAATATACGGAATAGTCTCCCCGCATGCAGGGTATGCCTATTCTGGAAGTGTCGCAGCCAACGGATACCAACAAATCTTCAGTATGAACCATGAGACTATTATAATCACAGGTCCTAACCATTATGGAATAGGTAGCGGAGTCGCTACGATGCGAGAGACAGTGTGGAAAACACCAATGGGAGGCGTAGAGGTTAACACTGAATTTGTCGACAGCATTTCAAAGGACTCGATAATAGATGTTGATGACTTTTCGCATAGCAGAGATCATTGTTTAGAAGTTCAGTTACCCTTTCTTCAATATGTTAAGAAAAATGACAATTTTAGAATCGTCCCTATTATCTTGATGTGGCAGGATATTGATACGGCCAAAGTTGTAGGGAAAATGATATCTCAGATTATAAAAAGCGAAGGGACTAACGCCTTGGTCATTGCATCTTCGGATTTTACCCATTATGAACCAAATGAAGATGCACACAAGAAAGACCAAGAGCTGATCAATGCCATATTATCGTTAGACGTATCGTTATTTTACGACATTTTACAAAGATTTGATATTTCGGCCTGCGGTTATGGCGCTATTGCATCTGCAATAATTACCGCGAGAGAGCTTGGCGCGACTAGAGGCGAACTGCTCAAGTATGCAACAAGTGGGGATATAACAGGCGATACAAGCTCTGTTGTAGGATATGCCTCAATTATTTTTTTATGACATGCGGAAAAATTATGCGTGCTTCCGCTCCAGCAAAGGTGATGCTGTTTGGCGAACATTTTGTAGTTTACGGCAGTCCTGCTATATTAGGGGCAATTGACAGGCGCGTGCGAGCAACAGCACGATGTATCAATGCCGCAGAAATTAATATTTGCTCGGATGTAGGATTTTCTGCCTCTTATTCCAGTCAGGTGGTAGAAGAGCCTAGACTGCTTTACTCAGAAGGACAAAGGTTTCTCTACCCACTCTACGCAGCAATATATGATATCCTAAAAGAACATTTAGTTGAGAGAAATATTGGGGTTAAAGTTGACATAAGCTCAGATATTCCGTGGGGAGCAGGGTTAGGGTCATCAGCAGCCTCATGTGTTGCAACTGTCGCCGCTGTGGGATCGTTATTTGATAAACCGCAAAAAGGTTGGGTATATTCAAGGGCGCTGCGCTCTGAGAAGATTATACATAAAAACCCCTCAGGAGCGGATTGCTATATTTCAACATTTGGAGGTCTTATTTATTATATTAAAAAAAGACAGAATAGAAAAGTAAAATCAAAAAGAGAGCTGTCGCTAGTGGTAATGAATACAGGGATTAAGCATTCCACCAAGGCACAAATATCTTTGGTCAAAGATTTCAGAATCCAACACAGGCTATTATTTAACAGCCTCTCAAACCATTTAACGCTGATATGCAATGAAGCAGTATCCGCGATAGGATTAGGGGAAAAAAGAAGACTGGGAGAGTTGATGAATGAAAACCACTCACTATTAAAAGAACTAGGAATATCTAACGATGAGGTTAACGACCTAGTCAAATTATGCTTGGACAACGGAGCACTGGGAGCGAAGCTTACAGGCGCAGGAGGAGGTGGTAGCATAATTGCACTGATACCAAACAAATATCAAGCTGACTTCATTTCCAAGATGGGCAAAAAAAAGTCAAGCCAGTGTATCCCTGTAAGGATAGGAACAGGTGGACTTTTAATATACTAAAATTTAAAATCGAACCAGGACTAAAGCAATTGAGAAAGGCGTCCTATGCGAAATAATTTAGTGCTCATTAAAATGGGAGGATCTGTAGTAACATTCAAAGACAGACCAGAATCAGCGAACTACTCAGCGATTGAAGGAGTTGCCAGGGCCATAAGTCTGCTGCAGGAAATACCCATGATAATGGTGCATGGAGGAGGGTCTTTTGGTCACTACTGGTCTGTCAGATATAACATGCATACAAGGCCTAGTAGTTATGATACCCACGGAATATCTATTGTGCATGAATCCATGATAAAGTTAAACCAGATTATTATAAACTCACTTATAAAAAATGGATTGAATCCCTATACTATTTCTGTTTTCGCGCTAACATCTGGCAATAAGCCACTGACACCAAAAATCAATCAAATACATACTATAGCACAAACAGGCCTCGTACCGGTAACGTTTGGCGATATTATTCATATAAGCGACGGTAACTATTCTATTCTTTCAGGAGATGTTATAATGACCATGATAGCCGAAATACTGAAACCATCCAAGGTCATCTTTGCTGTGAATACAGACGGAGTATATAGCGACATTAAAAGTAGAAAGACTATTCGTGAGCTTACTAAGGCCAACATCACAGATAGTAGGTCAGTTCGATTCGCGGCAACATCGCATACTATTGCGGACATCACAGGTGGGATGTGCAGGAAGGTAAAAGAGGGCTTCAAGATCGCATCCAGAGGCTTAGATGTGATGATTGTTAATGGATTGAAGCCTGAAAAAATAACTCAAGCAGTGCGTTCTGGGCCAGAAGATTTTGAGGGCACAGTTATAAGAGGTCGATCT
>DATFBG010000047.1:0-2837 GCA_035253945.1 Nitrososphaeraceae archaeon
AGTCTTAGGATCATGCTAGCGTCATCTAATCGAATCACCTTTGCCATACCCTCAGCATTATGTATTCCGTCGTTAACACCTACAAATTCACCTACGAGCAAAGACGTCTGTCCTAAAGTAGTTGCGGCTGCCTCTGTCATATTCTCATTAACGGTATTGCCATTAGTCTGAGCAGCACCTCTCAATATAGCATTCTTTTCCTCTGTAGCCATCTGCTGTCCTTTTTCTATTCTTTCCTCCTCGCTGTTCATTGACATAAATTCTTGGAATTTCTGTAAATCGGTAACACTGCTAGTAGTTGGAAGAGGCTCATTAACAGTAGTATTTATGAACAATGGAGATACTGTATAGAGGCCAACTGGAACTGCAATTGCAACAATTACGATTATAATGATTATAACTTTCTTCTTATTCATGGCCTAACTATATGAATGAATTATTTAGGGCTTTATACAGGAGGGCATCAATTGATCGCAGAGCAATCAATATACACCTATCAACTAGTAGTAGTAAAAGAAGAAATGTATTCTATGTTAGAGAATGTATATGGATGTAATAAGTCAAAATTCTGATTGCTTGCATTATTAACCTGAATGAACTTGGTAGAGATCTGGAAAAAAGTATTAATTCAAAAATTGCAGCATATACATTATATGATAAGTGAAAATAAAATCAAAACTCTTCAGCTAGCGACCTTTGCAGCTGGCTGCTTTTGGGGAGTTGAGGAATCCTTTAGCAAGATAAAGGGCGTCAAGTCAACGATGGTTGGCTATACTGGCGGTCGATCGGCAAAGCCCACATACAGAGATGTATGCACTGATTTGACTGGACATGCCGAAGCAATCCAACTGCAGTATGACCCACAGGAGGTCACATATGAAGAACTTCTAAAGGTATTCTGGTCAATACACAATCCAACAACGAGGAATAGACAAGGACCAGATGTCGGCTCACAGTATCGTTCTGTGATTTTCTATCACACTCCAGAGCAGAAATTATCTGCAAAAAGATCAATAGAAGAACTCGAAAAATCCGGAAGGTTTAGCAATAGGATTGTGACCGAAATAGTTCCAGCATCTGCCTTTTACAAGGCAGAGGAATATCATCAGAAATACTACGAAAAGAAAGGAGGCGGCTCTTGCTACTTTTGATCGGAGAGTATCTACATGGTTCTGAAATAGACAGACCTAGATGCGCAGTACAATCAACTTTTTGATCGATTCTGAAGTTAATGCTGATGATGACTGCTGCTGTCGTCATCGTTGCTGGTACTACTATTACTGTTGCCTGTACTTTCGCTATCATATCCTCTAATCTTGTTATACATTTGAACCTGTTCCATACTTAACATCTTGACTGTATCCAAGTGAGCTGACAGATGAACTAATCTAAGTTGTCCATAGAGCGCTGCACTCTTGTCAAGCAATAACTTAAGATTTTCTTGGGTTATTGTATTGTTAGCAAAAGCTCCATCCATATCCTGCTCAATATCGATAATTGCCGCGCCTATACTCTTTGCTATATTAGACATATTCTGATATATCAGCTCGATTTCTACTCTTTGCTTGTCAATCAATTGAAGCTCAGATGCCATATCCAAAACATGGCGAGGACCAGGATAACCATTTAGTTCTGCCAGTTTTGCCATCCCACCGAAAGCTTCACCTGTACCATTTTGAAGCGATTGAATATCACTGTCTGAAAGTGATTTGATATCTCTCACTTCTTGCCCTATATACGGAGAACTTTGAGAAGAGATCGTAGGTGAGGAAGATGCGCTGTCAATATCATGATTGAACTTATTTTCCATTGCAGGCTGCTCATCAATTCCAGCAGTTACATTCGTACTGCCATATATTGAACTAAAAGTATAAGATGCTCCAAAAACAAGAATCGCAACAATGAAGATTGTATCTATTCCAACTCGATGTTTGGTAAGCATAATGGACTTGCTATAACAAGGTAAGTATAATAACTAGACAGTGAAACCAGTGCTAGTAACTTAAGTCAGGGTTAGTAAGTAAGTAGGAAGAGAGAGGAGATAAGAAGAGAAGGAGGAACAAATGCGCGCATGCTAGGACAAGAACACGGCTTTGAATGGGTCAAAGAAAACATCAAGCATTGTCCAATTAGCAACTCGATGGATCTTTTAGGCAAGAAATTTGCAGTCCTGATCCTTCGCAACATGATAGTCTACAAGCAGACACGCTTTAACCAATTTATAGACACTATTGATGGAATAAATCCTAAAACATTGACTGCTAGGCTACGTGAGCTTGAGCGAAGTGGTTTGATTGGCAGGAAGGTATATCCAGAAGTGCCACCAAGAGTTGAATATTTTCTTACTGAAAAGGGAATGGCATTAAAACCCGTGTTGGAACAGCTAGCAGCCTTCTCCATACAAAATTATCCGGATGACGTATTTCGCTGAAAATATTAATCATAGTGCAACAAGAGCGTGCGGCCTGATAGAATCAAAACCATTCCAAATGCCTATTAGGGCACCTATCTTTTTTTAGATTAATCAAGCGGTACAAAAAAATCTTTTTATCATCAGCATGAAGCAAATCTCTCGGCTACAATTTCATATTTCTGTGAAACTAGAAAATATTGAAATGACATCACCATAACTAGAAGAGCCATAAAAATATTGGATATATGATAATTATGAAAAAGAGAGTAAAGAGCAGGTAGGTGTATATTGGATAGGGAAAGAATAATCACTATTGGGATAGTAATTGGAATTTTTGGCGGTCTTGTCGGGGGCCCTATCCTAAGCTTAGCTGACTATTATGCTCCTCCGGAAAAGAGGTTTTGGACATTTATAATTCCAGAGT
>DATFBG010000048.1:0-6482 GCA_035253945.1 Nitrososphaeraceae archaeon
AGGAATGCTTCATTACGATGTGTTTCTCTGATTACAGTGATATAAAATATGCCTGCCCCCTATTTTTTAGTTTATTATTAATTACTGCCCAAGATAAGTCAGATAAAAAGACCCAGCCATTGTGACTACGGCCTTATAATAGAAGCTAGAATTTTCGTCCCAAGTTCCCCAGTTAAGTGTCGTAACCTGCAAAATATAGCTTCAGATTTAGAATCTATGGTGACATTTCCCCGAACTCTAACTACTGCGAATGTTTCCCTTCCTTATGGAAATTGGTCTTTATCTGTTCGTATAATTCTTTTTTAATTTGAATTAATAAGAAAGTCACGTTAAAAGTGCCAAGTTCCTAGCAAGTCGTTGCTGTAGTTCTGGCTCCTTCACTAACTAGCAAAGTTTCAGCACAACCAAACGGTAGGAAAGAGAAATGTACAGTTGGGGATCAGATGTCGAGTCGAGTATAATCCAGAAGAATCCTCAACTCAAGGCCTAGCTTTCACCAAGACCTGTGTTGCGGGTATAAACGAACACACACATCCGCGCGTTCCATAATCAAGATTACTTACGAATAGCAACCTCTCTTTCTTTTTTCTTAATGTATGTATATGTTGACCACGCCAGAATTAATCTTTACATCTAATGAAAGAATGTTCTATTGCAAGGTTTGGTATTTCTGGAATGCGATAGGATAATGAATCTAACTACGCCCCCCACTGCTGTGCCGCTAAATTTTGTGTGTGCAACATAATGTAGCAAGTTAACAAGGCAGGAGTTCAACCTCTAGGTAATTTCTGGTAAGTGTATATGTATATACTCGAAGAGATGGTGGGCGCTCAGTTAACTAATGATGCTGATATATATCTATATAACACTTCCAAACCCGAACGCCATGGCTTGATTCATCTCACGTTACAACCCATGTAAACCAGAAAATAGCTTAATCGTTCAAACTGTAACCTAGCTAAAATCTGGTTTCAACATTTGACCTGGTACCGTCACTTCACAATCACTATCACCCGGAGTACATTATAGGCTCGCCAGGCAATTGCTGGACGATATATTGAGAATCTTTTTCACATGATTTCCCAGTGGCCTTTGTACAGTCCCGTGCTGTCGCATCTTTTTTATAACTTTACTTTTTTACGACCAATGAGAGCGAAGACCAATATTGCTTAGGTGCCCTAGATTACTATATATTTAGTTGCTAATAATAATGCATAGGATAAAACTGGTGTTTAGGAACGGCTGAAATTTTAAAAGCTGAATTGCACTGTCATAACAATTTTTCCAACTATCGTAGCGCGTCGTCCTGTATTCCTTTTGATTGCGGCGTAAGTATAGGAGACCAGTTGGAAGCGGCATCAAAAAACGGAATAGATGTACTTTTCGTGACCAATCATAATACCCTTGATGGTTACCGTAAGATGGTCGAGTATCAGCAGAATCATCATAAGTTCAAAAATATCAGAGTTTATCCTGCCGAAGAAGTTACAATAAATAACAAAGGCCATATAATTGCATATGGAATTGAAAGAGAAATAAGGTCAGGGATGACTCTAGGAGAAACACTGGATGAGGTAAAACGACAGAATGCCGTTTCTTGTGCAGCTCATCCATTTGCAGTCTCAAATGGTATACGTGAAAAAGCGCGTCTGTGCGATATGATAGAGTCATTTAATAGTAATAACCTTGACCATTTTTCTAACGTCGTAGCCGACAGGTTTGCTAGACAAAATGGGCTGATCACAATAGCAGGTAGTGATTCGCACATTGGATCGACTATAGGCAGATGCATAAACACAATTGAAGCAGAAAACAATCTTGATACGTTAATTGAAGGTATGAAGCATGGTAAATTTAGCGTTGATAGAGCAGATTATGCAACGAAAGGAGAGGTGTTTGAACATGCACACTACATCCTTTCTTGCTCGAAAGACCTGCTTTTGGATTATTTTTTAGAGCAACACCCGCGTTTCTTCAGAGCAGCTAGATGGGGATTGAATTCTTACATCTCAAACCCCGACAGAAGGTTGTGGTCGACGTTGGGGGGACTGGGACTTTATCTCACCAGAAGGGCTTCTAAGAAAGTGAACGTCAAGGGATATGACCCTCGTGTCTTTGAACAGAGATCATGGAGGACACTGATTTTGATGAGCCTTGTTCCGTAAACAAAATTATTACTGTAAGAAATTCGCTAATTTGCCAGGGTAGTATTAAACACCGAAGACAATCAATATCGTAAATCCAAAATGAGTTATAATATTAAAATTACGAGCTAACTTCATCTCATACTGGGATATGCTAAGTTTGTTACCGGCGTGGCTCAGATTGGTTAAAGTAACGTTTTCTCCGTCTGTCACCCACTAGCCATCTGCTTACCAAGACTATCCCGAAGAGCGGAAAGCTTGCTATGAACAAATATGGAAATATTGCAATGTAGATTGAAGGTTGGAAAATATCCATAGAGTCCTTTATCCTTAACCGAATTTGTCTACTGACCAGGGGACTTATAATCTGATGGGCTGCGGTATCATTCGTATCGGATAATGTGGACAACAAAACCTTGCACTATCTTACGTATGGTCATCGCTTTAGAGATACATATTTTTTATCCATGGGCCTTTTTCACAGTATGGCCAAGAATTGGACTAAATCACCGATATAGTGAGAGCCGCTTCAATAAGATTCGATATAGGCGTTACAGAAACTCTTATCACCTACGTTGCCTCAATTAGCATTGTAAATGTCCAGGAAATCTATAGTTCACAGATCTATTCGGATTATTGGAGGGTCAATTGCAAGGACCGTAGATGGCAAAGATGATAGCTCAGTTTCGGTATCGACTGAGGACACATGGACACAGTATATGATACCAAAGCATATTGTTGGCGGGTTTGATCATCATGAATTTTTATTTGAAAGTAGAGATGCTGAACCAAGGAGGTACAAAAGGGCGTGACGGAGGCTTTAGAGAAGTCAGGAAATAGGATGATGGCCACTTCTCTTAATAGAGGGATTTGTATCTCGTTTGCTGTCTGATAACAGAGACAA
Organism: Nitrososphaeraceae archaeon; assembly: GCA_035253945.1. Lineage (GTDB taxonomy): Archaea > Thermoproteota > Nitrososphaeria > Nitrososphaerales > Nitrososphaeraceae > TH5893. The sequence goes on from DATFBG010000048.1 coordinate 3,049, forward strand.
GGATGGGGTCGACGATACGGCCGCCGCGGATGGAAATTCGACGGAGTCAAGGAAGCTTTGGGTCGTAGAATGGAAAAAAACTTTGGGTAAGACTTTATCTATTGAAAAGTACAACTACGCCGAGGCGCTTGCGATTTTTGACCAAAAAACTTCTAGTGGAATAGATGTAATTCTATATGAAGTACATAGGTCTCCCCTTGACTCGTCTGTCATCAAGAAGACGCCAATACTGAACTCTGTCAAAGCCCGACAGAGGAGAAAGGAAGAGTCTGAGAACACTAGGCATGAGGACCAGGCGAAACAGACAGCGAAGAGGGATAATAAGCCAGTTCGTATCAAATACAGAATCATACTTCTGATAATAGTGATTGGAGTGCTGGTTCTAGTCATCTCACTACTTAATGCCCTGTCTAACAGAGGCGGAATTATGGTGAACCCTCACTTCACAGTTTCTATAGTTGATGATACCATGTCAGAACATGAGTCTTTGGCAAGTTTGGCGAGCGGAGAGACTATTTTGGACTTGTAAGATTAGCTCAATACCTTGTCTTTGTCTTTGCAGCTTTCTTTTCTAAATTTTATTTAAAAAGCCTATAGTCATTAAGAATCCTCTGGATTACTCTATCTATAAGCTCATTTATTTATACGTTTAGTTTAGTAAAGTAAAAATATTACATTCGCATCTATAAGGATAGAGTACCGACAAATGAGAACAGGATCCTGGATCCGCAAAGGAAGAAATAGCACTAATAGTAGTAGTACGAACAACAGTACTTCCCCTATCCTGTCACAGAAACCTATACTCAGCCGATTTACGGTAGTAAGATTCGGACTTGTTGCCGGGCTAATATCATCGCTGGCTATAAGTGGTTTAATTTTAATGGTAGAAAAGGTAACTGCCGTCCCTATAGGCACTTTTTATATGGTCCTTATGGCTGCACTAACAGATTCACACCTGTCCTCACTTAACATGATTACCATTGGATTATTGTTACACCTGGTCTCTGGAAGTATTATTGGACTTGTTATGGCAATACCTTTTGCTACATACAACACAAGTTTAGTAAAAACTATACATCAATATGCACCTGCTTACGGATTATTGTTTGGCCTTGCTCTATGGTCTATCTTATTTCTCCCTGTTACATATTGGATGATTCTACCATTAGTTAGCTCTCTCGCAAACCAAGTTATAGAACAACAAGTCCCTACGGGCCGAGTTGCATCTATTGAAACTAGCGCGCTATCAGATATGTCAAACGAAATAATATTTGGAGCTCTGCCTTTCAACATGTTTTATGGCCTGTTGTCAGCAATAATAATAAAGTTGTTATCCGAAAATTATCTGTATAAGAAAGAGCTTCTCAAAAATGCATCAAAGATGCAGCCATAGTAGTAGCTTCTAATGCAATAATGACTATGTTTTGGAACGATATCATGAACTCGTGAAGCAAAAATGGAGAGAACTCAAAAAGAAAAATAGCGATAATAGTAGCAAGGATTGATACACAATAATAATAGTTATAAATCATCAGATAACGTAGATAGCGGTGTTTCTTTTTTATCATCAGTAGTAGCCTATTGTCATGCTAGTTTCAATAGTCCGTGGTATAGAAATGTATAATGAGTCTCTAAAGAGAAACAAGAGTGTACTGAACAACAAATGCAGTTACCGTTATTGTTGTTGTTGCTGCTGCGATAGCAGTAGCTTTGGTGCTTTAATTCTTTAACTCATAGAGGAAGACTAAAGCCGAATGTGGCTCCTTTCCGTCAGTGTTTTTTTCAGACCACATCTTGCCGCCATGGCCCTGAACGATGCTTTTTGAGATCACATAGATTGGGCAAAGGATTTCCTCTGTTTGTAGTCTTCCCTAGAGTTCGTCTTGTTAGAAAATAAGTGTAGAAATAGGGTGTTTCTTGTTGTTAGGATGAACGGTAAGGGTCTATCATAATATTCTTTGGCAAAATGCTGCCTAGAGATTCTATTTACATTTTGCAGCCTACAATTTATAATTTACGATTTATGACAAACGTTAAATGCTGATCCTGAGTATATATTTGTCCCATACCTGATTGTCCTAGGTTATTATCCGAGATTGCTGTTTGTACATGGTGATTATTTCTTCGACGGCGGTCGCATCCTCAGGTTTCTTATCGTCCCTTATTTTTCCTGTGAATTTTGGAAATCTTAGAGCTAAACCGAAACCTTTTCTTAGTGAGTTTATCCCCGCTGTATGAGCAGGACTCAGTGTGATCTCGGAAGCAATGACTTCGATTACAATTTTGGGTTCAAACCAAACATCCATTTTCATTCCTGTATCTACACGGGGATGTTTATGGGAAACGACGTACTTTTCTAGGTCTTTGAAGAATTTTGCTAGACTTTCATCGCTGAAACCTGTACCTACCTTGGTTGTGCTTCGGAATAGATCTGCCTTTGCGTCGTAAGCTGCTAACAGTAGAGCCCCATATTTACCGACCCTTCTGCCCCTTCCATAAAGGGCACCAACTATTACAAGATCCAGTGTGTCGGCAAGTTCTGACTGGTATTCCCGTTTAAGTTTTACCCAAGCATATTCTCTTGCTCCTGCTCGATACGTACTGTGTGGGTGTTTAATCATTAATCCCTCGCAACCATTTTCTATCGCAGTAGCCATAAACGTTTCAACCTGGGAAGGCTCCCTAACTACAGTCTGGGGAACGAGTTTTATCTTTTTATTGTAGTCTACGCTTTGACTGGCACTCCCCGTACGAGTTTCAATGCTGCTGTCATCTCTCGTCTTCCCAGTGATAGTGCTTCTTTTATTCGTCTTTGATTGTCTTAGCGAAATTTTTCCTCCTGCGTTGCTGTTGTGGACAATTTTCTCCAATAGCACGCGTCTTTCGGATAGAGGCATTGATATTGTTTCCATTCCATCTAAATAGAGGACGTCGAAGAAATTCATGACTACTGGATAGTTTTCCATCGCTTCAATAATCCCATGTTTTCGGCGCCTGTGCATCAAAAGTTGGAAAGGCAGATATGTTTCTGTGCCTGGATCCACTGCTACTACCTCTCCTTCTAAAATCGTCTCATTTACATCAAGAGCCCTAATAGATTCTACTAAATCTGGAAAGTGATGCGTAATTTTATCTAATCTTCTCGTAAATAGCTCAACAGTTTTGGAATTCTTGTGAACTTGTATTCTTTCTCCGTCCAATTTGTATTCTGCAAATCCATTCCCGTTCATTCTCTCAAGCGCCTCCTCGATAGTAACCACACGCTCAGCAAGCATAGGGCGAACAGGTTTGAATAGAGTAACTTTCAACAATTTTATCGACTCAAGGCCCTGTGTCGCTAAAGTTTTAGCTATGGCTCCAAGATCACTTGTTACGTTATATGCTTTTTCTAGTGCGGATCTGTTTGATTTTGATCCTGTAAAAGCGATGGCGAG
>DATFBG010000049.1:0-2819 GCA_035253945.1 Nitrososphaeraceae archaeon
CAACAGCTAAGGCAATAATCACCATCAACTTGGAATATTTCTGCTTTATCTCTTTTACATGATTGACAAATGACGGACATAACAGGTATGCTATCAATGCCATAATGATTTCTCATCGCCATACTACTATTCACTTATAGATTGTACCTACTTTTTACACATAGGAGAAGGTATGTGTATGTGCGACTGGCCTGGCTTGGATTGCCTCTATGAACAAAGCCGCCCATACATACACTCCTCCTATGCTGTGTGAAGTATTTCAAGATCAATAGGAGCATATTCCTCTTTACTGTTCATCGTGATAAGGTATGATTTGTCAAATGTGTTTATGATTATTCAAGAGCTACGAGAATCCTAGGTTTAGAGCAGTTAAAGGTAAAGATATTGCAATTTTAGTAATACTTCAAGAAGATCCAAATAAAATCGTTCAAGAAGTTGATAGAATTAGTGTCAGAAACACTTTGGTCTCTGATCATCCACTAGCATAAGTATAACAGATCTGTAAAGAAAGGAGAAGTTTACTGAACGAAAAATAAGATACAACTGTCTCGTTCCTATCTTCTATTTTTGATTGCATCGCTGGGCCTCCATAATTTTTGCTCTTGATATTATCGTCTCAATAGTAATGATAATGATCATGTCCTTCTAGCCTTAATTTCCATTAGCACTTCTTCCAAATACTGTTTCATATCATTTTCACTGAGCGATGGCTGAACCCCAGTCTCCTCAATCATATTATCGGAGTTCTTCTTTGCTATTGTTAACACCCTATTTTGCAATTCCTGGTCCATCTGAGCCGTACCGATGCTTTCAAGGAACTTAACTTCTTGTACAGCAGACTTGCGGATAATTTGGCGCAATTTGACGTCTTGGGACACGCAAATTGCAGACGAGTATAGGCCTAAGAACATCATATATCCGGATAACCCAACAAATGAGGCGGCAATTACTCCAAATGGGGGATAAGTAGGCTGTGCTACGGTAGTCTGACTTGAGACAAAGAAAAGCACAACTCCATACGCGGCAAAAGTCATATAGTCTTTTACAAAGTTTCCATTAGGCGAGGTGCCTGTTCTCCCAATGCTATAAAATGCTGCTCCAAATAGGATTCCGCCGACTGGTTTACTAAATACAAATAAAAATGTGAATAGAACTGGGTATAAGGCTAGAGTAGCTGCAAACTGATTTGAAAATAAAGTTAGAAATTGGCTAATGAAAAATACCAAAGGGATACTAACTAAGAACCAGTATTTGGCCTTGCCAAGCCTTTGGGAGTACGAGCGTAAAAGAATTGCTGTTGCACTCCACATCAAAATAAATCCCAAAATAGATATGGCAATATATGAGGGGATTAGGATCCTATCTATCTGTGTTCCAATTACAACAGTCACAGATCCAGCATGCGGGCCTAACATCGCCGCCTTGGTTAGTGAAAGTGAATATATCAGTGAGACCCCTATGACTGTATTTAGGACAAGGGCTGCAGATGATATGCCATACAAGAATACTTTCAAACCACTACCACTTCTCCTATTTTGATTGAACCAGCTAAAGAACAGGTATGCAAGTAGTCCTATCATAACAGCCGCTGTTGTATAGCTGATAACCGTTACTGCAGTTGTGGCAGCAGGAGAATATTTTGAGTACAAGAGTAGTTGCAAAATAACAAAAATAAGAATCGCGGTTATAACATACTGAATTATCGATACTATCTTGCGAAATGTGGCAGCACTTAGCCTCATTTTTCCTTTAGCGTATCCAAGCTCTTTCTCTCCTCTTCCCTTGACAAATTTAAGTATAAAATATTGGCTTACTGCATATACAGATAACATCGCAATAAAAAGAATGATATTTTTCCAATCATGGACGAAACGCCAATTAACCAGAGCCGACAATTTGACGATCGATGTATCAACTATTATTACAGCAATGACAACAGAGATTATTAAAACTAAAATTTTCCCGCTCTTCTCATCATCATATCTTCTAACAAACAAGACAAAGATCACCCCTTAATATGGAAAATACTATGTAATGTTCCATAAACCTCTATCTCCTATCGATTTTTCCTAAAATATAAGATTTACCTTATCTTATAATCAAATTAACGCATTTATATAAAAATATATAGTGCAAATACAAATCTGTAACAATTTTTATATAGTATTTCCTTTATCATGTAGAAGTCTAGAAGAGAGATGGCGAGTCAGCAATCGTGTATGAGGGCATTGACGCTAGTCGTAGGGTTTTTTGGTGTACTATTGCTTACATCGACAATCTCTCAATTTGCTTGGACGCAGACTCTGGATACCAACAGCAGTAATCCATCTATATTTCCACCAGACTCTCAACCTTATGGTTTGACTTATGGCGAGTGGACAGCAAAATGGTGGCAGTGGGCAGAATCTATCCCAACAGAGATTAATCCACAACTTGATGAGACAGGCGAAGATTGTGCTCAAGCTCAAAACCAAACTGGGCCAGTCTGGTTCCTGGCAGGCACGAGTGGAGGCTCGGTAGAGCGCACATGCACCATACCTGCTGGAAAGGCTATTTTAATTCCAGTCCTTAACAATCTCAATATCCGTGCAGCTTCAGAGACTGATGAAGAGTTGCTTGCTGGAGCCAAAAGTGGGGCTGACTCAGTAACCATTCTTGAATTTAGCATCGACGGTGTGCCTTTGCAGGATATCTGGAATTATCGTATGCAGTCACCATTTTTTGATGTGACTTTACCAAATGATAACGTTTTCGGGATATCCGCAGGAACTTATCGGGCAGTAGCTGACGGATATTGGGTTTTTCTACAGCCACTACCT
>DATFBG010000050.1:0-5723 GCA_035253945.1 Nitrososphaeraceae archaeon
GGTTTGTCTGCCTCTCAGGACTCATTAGTCATTTGTTCCGGCAGCTCCTTGTTCGTCCTTACTACCTGTTTCTGCTGCACCTGCAGTACCTTTAGCCATACCTTTTTTCCTAGCTATTTCTGCTGCTTCTTCTGGATTTGGCCCTACTTGTCCTGGCTCGACAATTTTTTCAGTCATCTCTCTTTTAACTGCTGTAGGTTCGTGTTCCTTTATTTTTGCAGGAGTCATAGGTTCTTTTTCTCTATATGATGTCAATGGATCTTCTCTTCTCCCAGTGTCAGTACCTGGTGCGCCTTCTTCATATCTACCTGTAGTCGTTTCTTTTGCCTTAGTAGAGGTCACTTCTTGCTTTTGTCGTCCAGCTTCGTTCTTGGCCTCTCTGACAAGGCTTTGGATCTCCTCAGATGTTGGCTCGGTTTCCCTCTCAAACCTTGCTCTTACGAAATTACTTGGCACATTGAGATATAACGAGCTGCCATCGTAGTTGATAATACAGGCTTTAGGAATATAGTAAAGATGAACCTTCGCAACTCCTTGTCTTGTAACTATAAACTCATTCCCTACTCTTTCAACATCACCAACATCAACATCATCAGACGCTCTTACATGCTTAAGAATTACTTCTGCCCATTCAATCTTTGCTTCCTCACCTGTCATGTCGCTTCTCACAGCTACCCCAGGTTCTTGAGCCATAAGTGGCACTCCATGTAAAAACTGAGGTTGTTCTTCGTCCACCTTCTTCTTTCGCTCTATATACTCTTGTGTTTGAATTTCCTCCTCTGTTGGTGGACTATTCCTTTCCCATTTCTGTTTAATTTCATCCTCGTAAAGCGATGTTTGGAGCTTATCTCCGTCAAAATATTCAATAAAATATTTTGGAATATAATAGCTCTTTTTTCCGAAAAATGCTTCTTCCTTGACTACTACATAATGTGGGCCTACCTCATTTACCTTGCCAATATCGCTTTTGTCCTTCGACCTTACTTTTTTACCTTTGAGTTTATCCCATGATACACTTACCATTTGTGTAGATGCAGGAGTTGGGACAGAACCACTATCAGCAGCAGATGTTCCTGGTATGGGCGTATATCTTGGAATATTGTTATCAAAATCAGGAAAGTATTTTCTAATTGATTCTCTTCTTTGCACATAGTCGGGAGTTTCAAACTCTGATATGTCTTGAGGAGGGCGCTCCCTTTCAAATCTTCTTTTTACATCTTCTTTTTCAATAGATATCCAAATGTGGTCGCCATCATACCCTTGAACAAAATACTTTGGAACAAAGTAAGTCTTTTTTCCTATCTTACCCTCCTTTATTTCTATGTAGTCCTTTGTTGCATTGTGGATCTTGCCCAAGTCCTTTTCATCACTTGACTTTACTTTCTTGTCTTTGGCTTCGTCCCAGGATAAAATGATGCTGCTTCTACTCATTTATGTAAATAGACGCAGCATATAATTTATTGGTTATGTTTTTACCTCCTAACAGTATGTCTACTCTATCTGCGCTAAATTATTGTATCGTGCCAAATTAGTATGTTATACAGCTTTTGACGAGAGATGCCCTTCATTTTGTATACATATGTCATTTCCCCCCAAACATGAGAAGCCCTTTTAAGGCATGACAACGCCTGTTGTAGACCAGTTTTTTCCATTCTGATTCCTTCTGGCCTATGTCTTGTACTAATAGACTATCCATAAGTCCACAGCCATAGCAGAGGTCAAATAATACACTTACGCAACCTAAAAAAAGGTCTGTGCTAGTCAACTATTAAATGAGCTCAGTTAGCGAAATCATGTCCGAAAAAGAAATTGTCACAATAGTCGCAAACACGGGAAAAAGCGCCCAGGATGTTGCTCAAATGATGATAAAAAAAAAGGTAGGCTCAGTGATCATCATAGATAAAAAGAGTCATCCTATTGGAATCATTACAGAACGTGATATGGTCAAACGTGTATGCCTAAAAGATGTTGCGGCAAGTAGAATCAAACTAGAGGAGATTATGTCGGCTCCACTTATAACAATTATGTCTTATGACTCCATAGACACAGCTTCTCAGGTAATGGTAAAGAACAATATCAAACATGTTGTAGTATTGGAAGAAGACAACAGAATTGTGGGCTTGTTGAGTGTAACGGACATTAATAGACGCTTGGCAAAGATCTTGCTGCATGATTATAATAGGTACAGAGCGCTACGCTTTGCAGTTGACCTTGCCGGATCCTCGTTGTCCCCGGCGTAGCATATACCAAAACCATACACAATTATAGAATAATGGGTAAAGGAATGCAGGGACATGCAATACCATAAGGCAGCATTTATTGGTCAAGAAAGGTCAAGGAAGGCCCAATTGAAATTGTTTGATTATACCGGGTTCGCAATGCTAACCTATACTATAAAGGAGACCAATACAGGATTCGAACCTGTAGGCGAGGAAATGCTCGTAGGTAAGTTGGTAAAAGGAGATGAAATGATCATTTTGTTTTGTGACAATGGAGGCTATGCAAAAGCACAATCAAAGCCTTTGCCTATACGACAGGGAGAAGAAATTATTAAAACTATGATTAGCGACGGAATCTCAGAATACAATGGCATAATTAAGACCGTTTCTTAATAGTTACAATTTTGGTACCTATATCCTTACCTTTAACTGCGTCTCTGATTTTATCTATATCCGATAACACTACCCGTGTCGGTATTTTTGAACGTTCTATTACTTTCAGTGCGATTATATCCATTAGGTCGTATGTCCCTGCCATAGTGCTTTCTAGTTTGAGAATCTCCATACACTCATCTACCGTAATTTCTCTAAATAATCTGGCGTTGGAGTTCGTATTCGGATCAGAATCATATATGCCATCAACATCAGTAGCGTTTACAAAGCTTGCTGCCTTTGATGTTTCAGCTATTAGTGCTGATGTAGCGTTAGTGCTCTGGCCTGGATGTAATCCTCCAACAATCACTATTTTACTGCTTGCCACCGCTATTGATATCTCTTCGAGGTTTTTCGGCACCGGTGAATATGCTTCATCACCCAATGCTGCAATCAAGAGTCTTGCATTTAACCTTGAGACCTCAATACCTATAATATCTAGGTTTGCTTCATCAGAGCCGAGATTCCGTGCCACGTTAATATAGTGACGAGCGATTTCTCCGCCTCCTGTTATCACTATTGGTTGTACACTATTACTGATATCACACAGCATCTCAGCATATTTTTTAATTGAGTCGCCGCTTGCGCCTTGACTAAATATACTACCACTTAACTTGATGACTACTCGTTTTTTTCTTCTTGTATTATGCTTATTATCGTATTCCATAAAGTTCACTCCAATATGGGAACTCCTCACTACCGAGTACCTTCTTAGTACTTTTCTCTATAGCATTCCTATTTTCCGCAGTTGTATATACTCTTAGCATCTCCAATGAACCTGCAATAGAAGCAATCAGTGGAATTTCAGAAACAGGCGTTTCATATTCGTGCTCGTTTTCAACAAGCAATATTGAACTTATCTCCTGTTTCGTAGGAGTTTTTGGCATAGATGAGGCGCTTGAAGCATCGACAAAAACAGTGTTTTGTTCCTTAATTTGGGCAATTTCGGATATCTGGGATTCCAAGTCATACAATGTTCTGGTGCGTATCTTTCTATTTAATTTGTCATGTGAGTGTAGAAATTTCTCGTAGACACATTTTAGTAGTTTTCGAGACTTATACTCCACAGCCAGTCTTACCGCACTTTTGTTACGGTTACCAAGTAAACATATGTGCTCAAGAATAATCTCGTCAGTGAGATTTAGATAATTATTCAACTTTTTATCAGTCAGATTGAGTTGCTCGTCTGCAAGCATTATTGAACGCAGTAACATGACCTCTGCTGATCGAACTGTTTTATGAAAATACACTGCCTTATACATTTCATAACGTGAGATTAACATAGATTCCAACGAGTATAATGCTGATCTATTAATAGCCAGGTGTCCATGGCTTGTAACTTCGTAGGAGCTTATCAACCTGTGATAATCAATTTTGCCATACTCAACACCTGTGAACAATCCGTCCCTGGGCAAGTAATCCATCATATCCGCAGATAACCCTCCAGCTATAATTTCATTGAAGAACTTTGTCTTCGACTGGCCAAATGATAACTTGCAAATGTCAGAGGGATTATAACCGTGTCGTCCCAAAATGTCGCTAATCTCACTATGTGAAATAATTTGTCTACCCATATCCTCATGGTTTGCGTTGTGTCTTGCTATCAAAACTTCTTCGAATAAATGGGAAAAAGGACCGTGACCTATATCATGTAATAGTGCGGCTAGGCGCAGTTGCTGAACCCTATCTTCGTCAGCGAAGTATCCCTTGGCAAAAAGTGTTTCTCCGGCATAGCCAGCTATATGCATAGTGCCAATTGAGTGTTCGAACCGAGAATGTTGTGCACTGGGATATACTAAATGCGCGCCTGCAAGTTGCCTAATCCTCCTTAATCGCTGAAAGACCACACTATCTATAATATCTCTCTCAATCTCTGTAAAGCGTATATATCGATGTACAGGGTCAGTTATTTCACCAGCAAACTTCATAATGATGTTATTAACCGTTAGTAATAGAAGAAATTAAACTTTGAGAAATAGAACTTGAGTTGAATCTGCAGCACATTTATCTCAATTAGCGCCCTTAAGTAAAGTTGCTTTATTTGACGATGACCCTAGGAAGGATTAACTAACATTTCAAAATCTTTGTTACAACACCCATTATTTCATTGTGTACCTCTTCGCTAAATTTTTCACCATTTATTAGTTTCCAGTTAAACCGTTTTGCAAGTTTCCGATAGTTTTTATTGACTTCGGTTAATAATTTTTGATCCATCTCAAATGTGTCTCGATCCTTCGGTACTCGCCGATAGGATATATCCGGACTGACTTCAAGCACGATAACTACATCTTCTCTTGGTAGGCCCCTATCTAAGTTAAGTAGCCAATTGAGATTTAGACCATGCGACACGCCATAGACCAAGTTGGATTGGTAGTATCTATTCATGATAATTATAATACCATTTTCTATCGTGCTTTCAATGTCTTTTTTCTTTTCCCACCGGTTAGCTGACAGCAGCAGGTGTTTCACTTCAATAGCGTAACTTCGTCTGCCGCCTAAAAAGGACCTAATTTCTTTTCCAATTGGAGTAGTGTAATCTGGAAAATCCATCATTATACAAATTTTCCCAGAAAGTTTTAGGGCATTCATAAGAAGCCTCGATTGAGTTCCTTTGCCAGCTTTATCCGTACCTTCGATTACGATAATTTTGCCCTTGTTCAATAGTTGAACTACGAATTAGCGAAAATAAAAATCTGTTGAAAAAATGTTAAAAAGGTTGTATGATTGGAATGGTCATGCTTTCCGGGCGTTGAGTCAGGCATTAATCCCAAGGAAGGACTTCAGCCTAATTTGTCATGCTTCCTAAATGCGTAGAAGTGTAATCAGAAAATTGCATTAATGTTCCGACTTTGGGATCGTCTTGTAATGGCAAAACTGATCGATGTACAAACCATGCAAAATCCTCTACAGTAGTAGCAGCTGTTAAGTTAGCACAGCCAAGAAAAAAGGCTTTTCCTTTTTCTCTTGCCAAACAATTTAAAAGTCATATCATCAGACAAAACCGCAAAACTAATCAAAATAAAAGTGAATAGCATTAGAAGAGATGATACTGATACAAGTTGCCAATTAGGG
>DATFBG010000051.1:0-2134 GCA_035253945.1 Nitrososphaeraceae archaeon
GCTTTTCAAAAGTTTGAAACTTCTAAGTTCTTTTACACCTTAATTGATGCGCCTGGTCACAGAGACTTTATAAAAAATATGATAACCGGTGCCTCTGAAGCGGATGTCGCCATCCTTGTGGTCTCCGTTAAACCCGGTGAGACTGAAGCGGCAACAGATCCTGGAGGTCAAGCCAGGGAACACGCATTTCTTGCTAGGACTTTAGGAGTTGGACAGATGGTTGTTGCTCTAAATAAAATGGATGATGTCGGTTATTCCGAGTCCCGTTATAAAGAAGTAAAGGAAACCGTAGAAAAAATGCTGAAGCTAGTTGGCTACAACACTTCTAAAGTAAATTTCATCCCTGTCTCAGGTTGGAAAGGAGATAACTTGCTCAAAAAGTCAGAAAATATGCCGTGGTACAAGGGTCCGACACTGGCTGAAGCTCTGGATATGTTTGAAGCTCCTGAGAAGCCAATTGGTAAGCCACTAAGAATTCCAATTCAGGACGTTTATTCAATCACTGGTGTAGGCACAGTTCCTGTAGGGAGGGTTGAAACGGGGAAAATTAAGGCTAACGACAAGGTTATAGTAATGCCTGCAGGCGTTACTGGTGAAGTAAAATCGATTGAAACTCATCACACTCAGATGGATTCCGCTGAGGCCGGCGACAACATTGGCTTTAATTTAAGAGGGGTAGATAAAAAGACTATAAAAAGAGGAGATGTGATTGGACCTTCTGATAATGCTCCGACAGTTGCGAAGGAGTTCGAAGCACAAATCATCGTGATTCATCATCCTACTGCAATGGCTCCTGGCTACACCCCTGTCCTGCACGCACATACAGCACAAGTTGCTGCTACTCTCAGCGACTTTGTAGCCAAGATAGACCCCAAGACAGGAGGGACAGTAGAGGAAAAGCCAAAATTCTTGAAGACAGGAGATGCCGCAATTGTTAAAATTAAGCCTGTTAGACCCCTAGCAATAGAAACCTTCAAGGAATATCCAGAGATAGGCAGATTCGCACTGAGAGATATGGGAACAACTATAGCAGCAGGAGTGGTAAAATCGATTACTGAGAGGTTTGATTCTACGGCCAAAAAGTAGACAAAAAATGACTAGCGATCGTGATATAGTATAAAAGGAGAATAAAAGAACATGGCGCAAGAAGCAAGAATAAAACTGACGTCCACAAATCTTTCTACGCTTGAAGGAGTATGTTCTGAGATTAAAGATATAGGCGAAAAAAATGGCATAAAGCTAAAAGGACCTCATCCTTTACCAACAAAGAAAATGAAAGTTGTTACTCGAAAGTCTCCATGCGGGCAAGGCACTAATACCTGGGATAAATACGAGATGAGGGTTCACAGGAGGGTCATAGACCTAGGGGCTGACGATAGATCAATAAGACAGCTTATGAGGCTGAAAATTCCAGATGATGTTTATATTGAAGTGTCTTTAACCCAATAGTGTTTCGAGTTTTGACATGAAGAGACAATTCATTTGCCTAATATTGGCTCTATATTCTGGGCGCGATAAGGACTCTTGCTAGATGTGGCTAATATTAGTAAATTATAATACGAAAACATGGGTGTTGGCGTTTGTTCTTTTATCAGTATTTTTGTTATGGCTTCCCCTGCTACATATTAGTGCTCAAAATGAAACAATGGAATCTGTATCGGAGGGAAAACCAAGCACAAATGATACACAGTTAGCAAGTGTGAATAATGCCTCGACACCTATACTATTCGAAGTTTCGAGTCAATCTGAGCGTGGCACGCCGATGAATCAAGGCTCATTTAAAGCTCAAATAGCGTGGATACCAAATGCAATTGGTAGTGAAAATACTTTTTCAATAAAGTTTCTAAATACTAGCTCTGGAGAAGAACTTCAAAATGTCACATACGATATCGTGTTATTTAATGAAGAAAACCATCTCAGTGAAAGCCATCGCTCAAATCAGCAGGCGGCTAGCCAGAAGTATGTGTTCCCTGAATCAGGCTTGTACACCCTTAAAATAGATAATATCGGAAATACAACAGCAGAGATAAATCTGCCAATACAAGTCGTTCCGGAGTTTGCTGGAGCGGGGCCAGCTACGGCTATTATAGCAGGGTTACTCGTCTTAGTATTGTTCTTGGTTAGATTTAAGACG
>DATFBG010000052.1:0-2729 GCA_035253945.1 Nitrososphaeraceae archaeon
ATACGCGAGTCGAAATTCATACCAATGATATAGATGAGGAGGCGATGACAGAATACGCCAATAAAATTCGACTCAAACTTAATCAGGAAAGTCTAGCCTTTGAATATAACAACCGTTTAATCCTTGTCTCACAGTTTTAAAAATACGCTGCTTCAAAGAAAACAAGTTATGACGAGCATTTGTTTCATATAATACGGTCGAAAACAGCAGAAAGACTATTACTGCGAAGTGCTGAAAGGCATTAATGCCTCGTCTTGCAGGTGACTATAGAAATGGGTTCTTTATAAACAATGTGCACATTCAAAGATCGGTTTTCTTATTCCGTTCTTCTGATCATAGATCTGAAGGAGTATCTAGCGTATTATTAGGTGGGCGGCATATCCCCTTAGTGTCCTGTGCGCATTGCTGCAAGTATCAATAAAAAACAAACGATAGTATTCTTATAGTGGCTACTATGTGCTAATTAACGGTCTAAGTTACTACGATTTGCATAGGTAATCTAATGCTAGTCTAAGCCTAGCCATATCGCAGTAACCTTTCAACATTCTATCCACTAGACTGTAGTCTTCCTTACCGAAATAACAGCCCCAAATTTCAGACAAAATCCTTTGAACCTCATTCGAGGATAAGATTCACTCAATACTCTTTTGAGGTCTGCCATCTTTATGATAGCCTGGATAACCTGATCCGTAACAGAGGATTCATCTGGCATATCATGTCGCCGTTGTGAGCCAGGATTGAATGACTGAGGATGGAGTGCCATTCCTTTTTCTTTTATTCTTTGTTTAATGGCCTATCCGTCTGGTCGACGCTGCCCTGAGAACCAAATCGGCTTTCATGCCTACAAGGTTTATGAGTACTTCCTGCTCCATTCTTCTACAAAAAGAGGGATCACTGGGCAAGTATTTTCCATTAATCCCCCCAATAATATAATCAGCTAGGCGTACTATTTCGCTTAGTCGAAAGTGGAAATTGTCGTTGTGAACCCGTCCTCGCCCTCTTCTCGTGAATACTTCTCGAGCATAATGCAAACATAATTTATAGTATTCACAATCTTTATGGGGCAACGGCTACTTACAACTTTATGAAAGTGTCACACCAGTGTGACACAGTAAAGATATTTGCTAGAAGCAAGTGCTAATAGGCAGACTGGAGGTTCGCAGACGATCCATTTCCACAACCTGACTGGGACGACTTTAAATTATTTGAATCTGTTCTAATTGGCTCTATTTAGTATCTTGGGTCTACAAGAAAGGTTTAAACAAAAAGTTGATATCAGGTAGATGAACTGTACGATCTTAAAACAAGCTGTCTTCGTTATCTTCTCCATTGTCTTGACCTGGAGGAGAATTGCCTATGTTCTCATCTTCGTCTTCAGGCGCTGGTTCCTCTTCTTCATCGGTAGTTGGTACTTGTTCTCCTCCTGGGAAACTCAAAGCTGGAGCTGGAGACTCGGGGGCTCCTGGAACTATTTTAAAAATTTTGCCCTGGCCTATTGAAACTATATAAAGGTAGCCATCAGGCCCTACTTCAACGTCTGTAATTCCCGCAAATCCTTGCCCAAAAATAATATCCTCAAGCCCTGATGAGGTAGGTGTTTGTATCAACTTGTCAGCTAATGCCTCAGGTAAAACCAGTCCAGTTCTGTCTTGATTCAAATCAAAATGATATAGTCTCCCGTTGTGAACGTCTCCTACAAATATGTCATTTTGGTATTGAGAGCCTAATGTATCAGAATGTAGAAATTTGAGGGCTGTGGGGCCTGCCGTGTTCATCCAAACAAGTTCTGGATCTCTATATACACCTGACCCATTGAAATCAACTATGTCGGTAGGATCGAAGCCTTCTTCCAAAGCAGCCATACCCATTACTTCTTGCCATCCGCTGTTGAATCCAGGTAACACGAGATTTATCTCGTCACTATTTCCTGGGCCATTTTCAGTTGCCCACAAATTTCCAGCTATTGGGTCAAAGTCCATGCCATAGGTGTTTCTAATACCATACGCATAATACATACTAAGGGGAGGCTCATCGCCAAGGATTCCTCCAGCAGGCACAGGGCCGCCATCTTGGGTTATCCTTAGAATGCCACTTCTCCCATCAACTTTTGAGCCATCTTGATAATTTAGAGTTAAGGTTTGCCATTGTTCGCCTTTGAAAGCTCCATCGACATCGCCAACACTTATATACAAATTATTGTCAGGTCCAATTAGAACTTCGCCACCGTTATGTCTTGGGCCTGGATCAGCAGGAAGATCTAAAATCATTTTCGGGTTTACCAACTTGTTGTCAACTAGTTCATATCTATATACTCGGTTACCTAAAGGAGCAATTGGGTTCGCTGTCATATCGTCTCTATCTGCCGTCTGGGCCTCAGTATAAAATAAGAAAACATACGTATGACCAGGCGTGGTCCTTGACACTGCAATTCCACACATACATCTCTCTATAAAGCCAGCAACATTGACATCTAGCAAAGGTTGTGGAAGTATCTTTCCATTGACTATTCTCTGAACTGTTCCTTTCTCTTTTTCCAACACTAAAATGTCGTTAGGGCCGAGAAAAGCCATAGTGGTAGGCAGTTCTAGTCCCTCTACTACGACTTCTGCATGCAAATTAGGATCATAAATGTCCGGGTGTCCTGGTTCGTCGGTGAATTCCCTTTGACTGAATTCCTGTTCCTGCGCATATGCCTGAGATCCATAGTCTCGTGCGAGAATAGTCATAGC
>DATFBG010000053.1:0-7940 GCA_035253945.1 Nitrososphaeraceae archaeon
ATTCTCTAAATGTCCGTCTGAAGATTTGATATCTTTGAGATTTCGAAGCATCATTAACTGTCCTATTTCCGCCTGCAATTTTTATGTCGCCATCAATGACCTGTTGATGTGATGCTTCTTTTAGGTGGTCAGAATCAATCAATTTTATTTCTTGACCTTCGACCGAATTGAACTGGGTTAACTATCCCATCACATTCCCGTGTTGCAAAACAAAGGCTTTCGTTGGCCAGTTTCTCGCACGAAGGAACAAAGTACTTTGTTCCACTTCCCTTTTTTCCTGCTAGATGTTCAATCTGATATCTTGTCACTCCTTCGTTAAAGTCAGGAGCGCTATGAAACATTTCGACAATATCGTTAATATTTTTGCCTATAGATAGCATGTACGTGGCAAGTAAAACCCGAGCAGAGTGGGGCAAATTTTCTCCTTTGCTCATTTCGTTGATAGCGTGTTTTATGCATGGCGGATAACGAGAGGTTGTCTGAATATATGGACTACCGTAGTTCTGGGCAAATTTGGGCGCCATTGCTATAAGTTTGAGCTTAACTGACTTTGGCATCGCTGATAAATCCATTGCTTGGAGCCGATTATAAATTAAAGAGCTTAGCTCATTTCGTATAAGTCGAACAGTCTCGTCAGCGCGGAGATAAACAAATCCATTATGAACTGAGCGATTTATCAATTTCCATTCCTGTTCGTGGAATTTTGACGCTCGGAAAAGGTAGTCATTGACTTTGACTTTAAAGGATCTATAATCTTCGTTGTTGATCTCGACTCTTATCTTGAAAAGATCAACGAAGATTTTGGATATGAGGAGCTGCCTTCTTTCTTCGTTTCGTTCTCTTTTTAGATCTTCTGTAAGAAATTTTTCTGCCCTCATTGCCTCAAAGAGAGAATGCTTTTTAGAAATACTGTCGGTCCCGATACATTTAACCATCATTAGGCTAACAAGGAATGTTAGCACTTCAATCTCATATCTTTCCAGGGTTTCGTTGGGCTTACCTTGCGTTATTTCTTTTTCTAGTCTCTGAGCAGACCTCTCAATAATATATTTCATCTCTGGGCGATCAAACTCTTCATAGTTTAAATTGATAAGCCGAATGTATTCTGATGCTTCATTAAGAAAAGGATATTTTGCTAAATCTCCAGTACCTAGTCTAAGATGGAACACCAGATTAACAATAAGTAATGTACTTCCCATAATAAAAAGTGCATGGAGGATTTATCTCCTAAATGGTCATCAGTAAGGCAAGTTTGGACACGACGGCCATTTGGGATTTACCTCGCTCAAAGCTTTACTTCACATGACATCTACAGACATAAGACGAAGCAAAAGGGAGGATAAATTTAAAGCCCTTTGTTGACCCATCCCTCAAGGCGAGCAAACCGGGTGAGCAATTATGATCGAATAATGAAGTTAGCTCTTGAAAAAGGGTTTTACTTTCCAAGTTGCGAGATCTATGCGGATGCCCCTGCAGGTTTTTGGGAATATGGTCCGACGGGCCTAAAAATAAAAAACAAATTAACCGATCTTTGGAGGAGAGAAATCATCAGGCGCGATGGGATGTTAGAAATTGACGGTTCTCAGATAATGAGTAAAAGTGTATTTGAGGCTTCAGGACATTTCAGTAACTTTACAGATCCCATAATAAAATGTAGAGAATGCGGCTCCACGTTTAGAGCTGACAAGCTAATTTCAGAAATAGTTGGAAAGGATATACCCGAAAAAACGCCTAATGAGGAACTAGACACAATTATAGTTACAGATGGCATTCGCTGCCCAACTTGCAAAGGTAAGTTGGGAAAAACAACCCGATTTAATATGATGTTTAGACTAGAAATAGGTCCCTCTGCTGAGGAGGCATACTTAAGGCCCGAGACTTGTCAAACCATCTTTGTTGATTTCCCTCGAGTATACAAAACTATGAGAGGCAAATTGCCTCTTGGAATAGCTCAATTTGGCAAAAGCTTTAGAAATGAAATCGCTCCCAGACAAAGTTTGCTAAGATTAAGAGAGTTCTATCAGGCAGAGGCTGAAATTTTCTGTAATCCCGCCAAGCTAGACGACATATCAAATTTTGATGAGGTAAGCAATACGCCTTTAAGAATTTCTCCTGACGGAACTTCACTTGAGGAAGTCACAGCTAATGAAAGTGTGAAGAGAGGACTGTTACCTAACAAGCTTGTAGCATATTATCTATCTGTATTAGCCGATTTTTATGATAAGACAGGGATAGATATGCAGAGAACGCGATTTCGTCAGCTTCACGAGAATGAAAAGGCTTTCTATGCCTCGGTAGCTTTTGATTTTGAGGTTGAGACAAGTATTGGCTGGCTCGAGCTGGTTGCTTGCAATTACCGATCAGATCATGACCTAAAAGGACATTCCATAGTTAGCAAGCAGAATCTAGAAGTTATTGACCCCTCTGACCAATCGAAGATATTGCCGCACGTTTTTGAGCTATCTATGGGAATTGACAGGAGCATTTATACCATCTTAGAACACTCTTACTTTGAAGACCCTGAACATGATAACAGGGCCGTTTTAAAGCTCAAGCCTTACCTTGCTCCTATTCTAGTAGGGATATTACCTCTTGTCAACAGGGATGGACTTCCCGAGAAATCACAAATGATCCATTCTGAACTTAAGAGAGAATTTGACTCATACTACGACGACTCTGGTTCAATCGGAAGGAGGTATAGGAGACTCGAGCAAATAGGTGTTCCATTTGCAATAACCGTTGATAAAACTACCCTTCAGGATAATTCTGTTACGATCAGACAGAGAGACACAATGAAACAAGAAAGAGTCATGATATCTAGTCTCAAAGACTATCTACATAAATCTCTGCAATGTTAGGTGACGAGGCTATAACAAGTACAAAGCTGGACGTTTGTTTCATTTCAATTTAGAAATGCATGGATATCGAGTCAGACCACTACGAGGTCTCAGAACTAGAGACTGCTTTGAAAACATCATTCTGTGTAAGAATACCTTTAGGTTTGTCGTCCTTATCAACTACTAAAAGCCTTCGAATATTTTTTGATTGCATAATTAGAACGGCTTCTTTAATTGAAGTTGTTGGACTTATAGTTATTAGGGGATATTTCATCATCTCTCGTATGGGCTGTTGGGTGAGAAAAAAATCAGATGACCCTATTTGATGCACTATATCTCTTTCGGTGAGTATCCCAACTGGCTTATTTCCATCAACTAGTCTTTTCACAACGACTACGCTTCCAATGTCATGGTCTAGCATTGTTTTGCAAATTTGTTGAATCGTTTGGTCCTCTGTAGCTGTAATTATTTCAGTCGTCATAAAACTTGAAACTGGGGCAGAGTCAATTTCCATTCCTAGCAGAGCGCTCCTACCTAATATACTATTTTGGAAGTGATATATTAAACGATATGATATTTACGTCTCATCATTCTACAGGAGTTTTCCTCTCCTTGAAAAGATCGTCTTGCCTGTTAAGTGATGCCTGAGTAGGTGGAATTTCATCTTATATTCCTTGGGATTTGAGAGAGAGTCACTGAGATATCGCGAGCTGAACGGTTCTTACGAAATGATCTTTTTCAACTGGTTTCCTGATTATGCTATTACGCTTAATGTCTGGTAATATGCTGACTAGTTCCTCTACTGCGTCTAGCGCTGAGACAAATAGCACTTTCACAGAACTATTTATAGCCTTCATACGATTATACAACTGTAAACCATTCAAATTTGGCATCCTGATATCCATTATAACCAAATCATAATACGAAGGACTTACCTGGGCGAAATGCCTAAGAGCTTCCTGTGAATTGCTAAAGGCATCTACCTTATATCCTTCAGGGTGCAAGAAGGATTTGTACGTTATTATCATATCGGGCTCATCGTCAATAAGCATAATATTAAATTTTTGAGCACCTTCTTCGAGATACCATCCTGATACTTTACGATCTTTGATTCCTAATTCGGGCGGCATCACTATTGCAGGGACAGCCAAGTTAACTCCAGTTGTTACAGAGTATAATGGGTACGAAGGTGTCTTTGAACCCTCAATTGTGTATGCTCCCATCTGTTTAATAACAAATAAAGAAGAAGAGGATTCATGGAGTCCTTTAATTATCTGGTATAGGTCCCCCCCTATTATTACTCCGTTCAGAGGTGCTTTAGAGTTTATTTTCGCACACATATTGACTGTTGGACCAAAAACATCGACTACTCTAGATGGCCCAGATTTAGCAACTTCTATTTTTCCATAATCCGAACTTATCCTATAGTTAATAGGTGGTAGATGATGGTCCCGATATTTCTCGTTCATGGAAACATGGGCTGCCGCCATGGTAAGACCACTTCTTAAAACATCTTTGAAAGGTGTCTTATCTGGTGAAGACTCAGAAGTTCTTGGAAAAAAGAATATAACACTGTCGCCCACATTTTTGACAACCTCTGCGTCAAAATTCCTTGCAATGGCTGCCATAGTATTTATAAAAATTGAGTAATATTTGGCGACATTTTCTGATTTGCCTATGTCTGCTGTAATCTTTGTGGAGTTGACTATATCGACGATGCCTACACAAAGGTACTTGGTATCTACAAATGATATTTCGTCTCCCGAGTTGTCATTTCGCATAGCTTTGCTAGATGTATTATTATTATCATTACCGGACAAGTTATATTGCCTTGTCTCTTTTTTACTATTAGACGGTGGCGCTACAGGTTGCATTTCAGTCCTCTCAATAAGAAGTATCACCTTCATAGGCTCCTAACCACTTAATATGCTTTATTAGATAGGCATCCCAGTTTCCTTTCCTCACTCCCAGAAGAGATCTGACACTTCGATAGGGACGTAAATATGAACGACCGAAGGTATATTCTGGGGCTTTACGGAGTCTGTGACTGGATAGTGACATCTTTAAACCTTAAGATTTTTACTTAAAATCTTCATAATCTCAAATTTGGATTTGGATTTGGATTTTTGCTTCAAGTTTACAGGGGAGGTATCGTTATTTACAATAACTCTAGTTTACTTCGGTCAAGGAGGAGAAAGAACCAGTGGTAGGTGGGAGAGAACGCGTGTCACTATGATTTACTTGTTTCTTAGAACCTAAGTATTGGTTTATTTGTGCATAACTACTATTACTGCCTTCATTCTTGTCGGTGGAGATAGTCCTTTGGTGTGGTAATATTTTGTATACCCATTCCTTTCCACCTTTTTTATTCCGTACCAGTTTGCCCTTGTTGACGTATCTTGACAGGTAGGTAGCAATAGCATCTAGACGCATAGACTCTCTATACTCTTCTTCATACATTTCCTGTATGTCGGTAGATGTAAAAGTGCTATTAGGGAATTTATGTTCAATTATATACCATACCTTTGAGCCAACTGATGTAAGAGGATTGCCAGTGTGCATAATCCTCTCTCCCAAGCCTGTCTTATGTCCAACATTATTCTTCTCGTACATCTCACTCTCTGATGCGTTAAGGGATTCCATCAACTCGTATACCTTTAATATTTTATTTTTTGATATGTCCCCATCTAAAGAAAGGTTATACTTACTTCCCTGGGCATCCTCAAATTCTATCTTTATTTTCTTTTTTCCTAAGCTCAAGCTGGGGTACCTTTGCCAACCACCAAATGCACACATTAACACTTAAAGTTGACATTGCAACCTTTATGACAACTCACACGATTTTTTTTAGCTAAATTAACAGATCTATAATTAATATCTATTAGAACAAGTTCAAAGCTGGTACTTGTGGCCTATTCGTATTTCTTCTATAAGCAGGAGCTAATCCGACTTCTCGCATCTAGTTTTCCTACTTTGTCAAAGCGTACTTTGCCATTCTACAAACTATCTTTATTGAGCCAATAACAAGCTTGAAAGCTATGGAATCCATTGTTATTTCTTCTATAATTCTATGACTGCCGTCCTTTAATCCAAAAAAGAGTTGATAGAAGAAAGCATAATTCGCAGTGTTTCTACGGGTACGCTCTAATGCAATAAGGCCTTCAAGGCTTGTTGAGAAATATTCTCTATTCGCAAATAGTATTCGTCGCTTTCTAGTCCTTTCCATGAGGCCTTTTAACATCAGATCTGTGATAATCTGGGAAACGATTGGCAAATTGGTTTTAACTTCTTTAGATATTTTAGCTTCAGACTTAGGCTTACTTTTTGTGCATTTAAGTATCAGGCTCTCCAGACGAGTCAGCTCAAAAGACCGACTGTTGGGATCCGAAGTACCGATGGTAGTATTTTCATTTGAGGAATATCTATAGGAGTAATTTTTCTCCTCCATCCCTGTCAAAGATACTAATTGCCAAACGAGATATATATCTTTTATAAGATTTGAAAAAAATCTTAGGAGCTGATATTGCCGGAGAGATTTACAGCATTAGTCAAACACATGGAGTGTTACCCAGTGTTTAATACAATCTCCTTTCGCCCTGTCTGACGCAATACTAAAATTATTGTTAGGCGAATCTTCTCTTGGATTTTATGGGTAATAATGAGTTTACTGAATACTGCAAGACTGGCAGCCATATAGATTGCAACAATTGCATTTGCAAATGCCACATACCCGGAACTATGGAGTTTTTATCAAGAAACATAGCAAAACTTGAAAAAGAAAGACCCGGTCTTGGAGAATCCTTTCCAAGATACTAGCCTTTTTCTTCTTTTTTGAATTCGAGTTGACACAGGAGATAAGATATCAGTAGGAAGAGAGATTCTCATTGCTTCTTGAATCTACATTTCCTCGGTTCTATCCTGAAGAAAATTTATTTCCCAACCGCATATCTGTTGGGATGCAGAAGGCATTGTCTGACCTTATTGATCGTCTCCCGTACTGAAAATAAACTTTCCTTCATGAACTCTTAATGAATATTTCTTTCCATCCTTGAAAATAAAATCGATTTTGCTCTTTTCTTCTTTTATGTCGACAAGTTCTTGACCTTTCATGTCTGATAGCTTTGCCATTTAATCATACCGTATTTACACAAGCAATATTTAGATTACTGGATCGCTTGCGCTAACAAGAGTTTTAGTGTTAAGATCGTCTACGAAAAATAGCCTCCGATCTGATGAACAGTCGTACCCTAAACATAAGCATTATCTAGAGGTCCATTGTGTGCTTACTATCAAAAACTGCTCTTTTCCATCATTATAGTGGTTCTGAAACTATCGCTTTGTCATTTTTTCTTAGAAGTCCTATAACTACTACGATTGCCTGTACTGATATATTCATCCAATGCCTTAACCATAGGTCCCATTCTGGCAACTTGCGGCATTACATCCACAGCGATACCGTTCTCTTCAAGCGCATTCTTTGTTGAGGGCCCAACAGCTACAACAACGACATCTGTGTTAAGGGATTTTTTCAATGCGTCAGAGAGCCTGTTGGCTTGAGCTATTTTTATCAGGTCATGTACTGACGGAGGACTTGTAAATGTTATTGAATCTATCTTTCTAGCAGCAATGTCATGAATGAGGCGGATTACCCTTTTTTCTCTTGGTACTACATAATCATAACCCATTGATTTAAGAATGGATGCGCCTTCTTCCTTTAAATCAATAGAATATCTATACGTTGAAGCCTCAATGACACTTTTTGCACCGGCCTTGTAAAGCTGCTCTCTAAGTTGCTGTGGATAATCACCGTGCCACAGAATTGCGATTCTTTTTCCTACGACACCCCTTGTTATCAACAGCCTACATATTCCCTTTGCTGTATTTTCTTCTGGAATCATGCTTACCTGGATACCATGCTTTTTTAGAGCACTCGCAGGCTTTAAGCTCCTGGCGAAAATTGCTACTTTAGACAAAGAATGGATTAATTTTTCTTCAAGTCCTAGCCTTTTAGCAATAGTAAAAAGCGAAAAAATACCGGGAGCAGTCATAAATACTGCATAATCGATTTCGCCTGCAATAGCCTTATCTAGAAACTTGAGTACA
>DATFBG010000054.1:0-11659 GCA_035253945.1 Nitrososphaeraceae archaeon
GGAAAAAATCTGGCGTATTTAAGTGTTGAATGGAGCGAGTAAACATTCGATATCTCTCAGACTCACTAGCAAAACGAGTCTACATCTTGATAGAGGGATAGAGAACGTTTGTACTCTATGCTTTTTGTATTTTTCGTAAAATTAGATAACGTAACTGGTCATCGGTTAGTTCGCTTTCTTCTATACCTAACGACTTTGCAATAGTCTTTAGTTTCTCCCTCTCAGAGCTGACTGGACCGTTAATTTGCGGCAAAATAGAAGAAGAGGGAAAAATCGATTCCTTAGACTGCGAGTTTTCCCTCTCGTCTTGAATCATTTCCCTAGCTTTATTATATTCTCCAACGGCCCGACCAAGGAGTCTTGCTAAGCTGGTGAACCTATTTGATCCTATTATAAGTAGCACTACTAGCAGGATAATAATTCCCCATTCAGATGCTCCAATATTCATCTGGAGCATGCCGAGTTCCATTGTTACAGAATCAGTTGCAGTAAAGAAAATTTTAAGTTTTCTTATTTTAGTCTTTTACATATCGTGTTCCTGCTTCTGATGTTCTCCTAATTCGTCCAAACTACGAAACGTCTTTTTGCACAAGTCACAGATCAAGGGGTTTAAGTTAGGATCGCTGTAGTCAAGTCCGGGTTCACCCTGGTCGTCCATGTTAGTTGTTACATAGTATCTAATATAGCACTTTCTTTTTCACAAGTTGAGGCATATTATACAACTAATGATCCAAAAAAACGAAAGGATAAATTACATTCAGCTGTGTCAAATAATGTTGAATCATGGGATATCGACCTATGGATGCGACTACTATAGCTCGTTTACGAATCTTTGTCGATAGGCTTAATATCGAGTCAGAAAGAGGTTCTGTTATTGTTGTAGAAGGTAAGCGAGACCTAGAAGCCTTAACTCGAATTGGAGTCACCGGTCAAGTCACGGTGCTAAATCACTATAAAGGAGTAAACAAATTTGTTGACAGTCACTACGATGTGGACAAGAAAATAATTTTGCTCCTTGACATGGACAGAACTGGCAAATATCTTACAAGCAAACTGTTGAAGCAATTACAGTCTAGGGGCCGAAACGTTAGTCTATTTTACAAAAAAACTTTGGCTAGGATATCAAATGGTAAGATTAGGCACATTGAAGATTTGGTTTCATATGCTCCACACGTAATGGGATTTAGGGGGTCAAGGAAGGACTTGTATATGTATATTTGAAAAAGGAATGAAAGGCGGTGGACCCACTTGACTTAAGAAGGTCCAAGCACTTATATTCTAGCAAAAAGTTTGTACTTTTACTAATAGTAATATGAGGTTATGAAATTGCCTAATACAGGTATTGTTAAGTATCATGTTAAACTTAAATTCGAAGTTGACGGCCTAGTTGAAAAAGCCGATATTATAGGTGCGATATTTGGTCAGACGGAAGGCCTTCTTGGTCCGGAAATGAACTTGAACGAATTACAAAAGGTATCCAAGGTTGGTAGAATAGAGGTTAATGTAGACTCTCGGTCGAATATGGCCAAAGGCGACGCGTTAATTCCAATGAGTACAGATATTTCCACGGCGGCTCTTATAGCCGCGGCAATTGAGAGCATCGATAAAGTTGGTCCATTTCAAGCTAAGTTTTTGCTTGTAGGTATAGATGATATTCGCGCTATCAAGAAAAGAATTATTGTCGACCGTGCCAAAAAGATAGTTCAAGAATGGGCTACAAAAACTATCAGTGAGGGAGAGGAGATGCTAAAAGATGTTTATGATGCGAGCAAGCCGGGTCGGCTCACCGCGTTTGGAAAAGCACAGCTTGCTTGTGGAACCGGTGTATTTGACTCTGACTGGATAATTTTGGTGGAAGGACGAGCAGATGTCATCAATTTACTTAGGGCAGGTTTTGATAATTCCATTGCTATCGAGGGTGCAAAGATTGACGAGACGATAACCAAACTTACAGAAGGTAAGAAAGTAGTGGCATTTATTGACGGCGACAGAGCGGGAGACTTGATACTGAAGGAATTACAAGGTCTGGTATCAATACATAAAGTGCTGAGAGCGCCAGCAGGAAGAGAAGTTGAAGAACTAACCCCTCTTGAGATAACTGAGATTCTCAAAGAGATAATATCGCCAACAACAACTATCGAGGGTAAACAAGGCACAACTATTCCTCGCCAAGTGCAAATAGCTGAGGAACAGCCTGAAGGTCCGGAATTCAAATTACAACGCAGAGGAGAGAAAAGAGAAAGTCAAGACATGATAGCAGAAATCAATCACCATATATCTTCTACTCAAAAGACCATAAATACTGAGGATACCCCTGAAGTTTTATCCGCAGTAAAGGAGCTGTACCCACAGATCAATGAGACTCTGGAGGCTGTAATACTTGACAGTTCAATGAGAACGATCCTCAAGCTCCCTGTCTCCGACCTCATAAAAAAGCTTAATGGAACAGAAGGGGCTAGCATCCTAGTCTTGGACGGTATAATTACCCAGAGACTTGTAGAAGCAGCTAACAAGATCGGAATTGAGTATATTATCGGGCACAGAACCGGAGAGCTAAGGAAAACACCAGACATCAAAGTACGTACTTTTCGTGACATGGGTGTTATCATGTAGATGTCGTAATGGATATTAAGCTTCAGCAAATATTGACGATGGTTCATTTGCTACTTCTGGGCGCGTATCGCAATTATATCGACCTTACAACTGCACAATTAGGTAGGAATATCAGCATATCCCAGCAGTCAGCCTCAAAACATCTTCTTGACCTAGAAAATGCAGGGTATATAAACAGAGTCAGAAAAGGCCGTTCAATAAGGATTAAGATCACTGACAGCGGTTACTCACAAGTTAACAGTTTTTACGAGAAATTAAAGTCTGCAATGGAATCAAAAGCTGACGAAGTCATAACACTGGAGGGACACATCGTTTCAGGGATGGGAGAAGGAGCCTATTATATGTCACTAGAAGGATATCGTAAGCAATTTCGACAAAAGCTTGGCTATAGTCCTTTTCCTGGCACTCTTAATATTAAGCTTTCAGATCCTGCTTCTATGCGTTCGAGACGAGACCTGAGTGCATATCCTTCGATCTTTATCAATGGGTTTTCTGATAAACTTAGAACTTATGGATGGGTAAAATGCTATCCGGCAGAAATTAACAATGGACTTGTAAAAAAAGCTGCCTTGCTTATCTTAGAACGCACACATTATGACGACAGTACAATAGAAATAATCGCCCCCACTTCCATAAAAGAAAGTATTAAGGTTAAAAATGGGGATCATATCTCAATAACAGCCCATATCCCAAAAAACCCATATTGAGTTAGGTATTATAAAATGCATCCCCCAGATCATCTTTAATTTTTGAACTCTTCGTTACCGGCAAAGGTGTATTTAGTCTGATTACCTTTACGTTTAACTTACGTCTTGCGCAATTTTGTGCAATGTCTTTTTCTGTGTGAGCCTGGTCATATCCTAGTGCGATGATATCTGGCTTTACATGCTCAACAGTATCATAGAGCGTTCCCTCTCTACCTATGATAGCAAGGTCAACAAAGTGCAAAGAGGACACCAATTCCTTCCTAAGGGATTCATCATGGAATATTTTTCTCTCCCCCCGTATTTTCCTGGCAGTGGATGTTCTGGCAATTACTACCACCAGAACATCACCGTGTGATTTGGCGGCCTTAAGAGTGTGAATATGGCCAGGATGGATCAAGTCAAAAACTCCTCCCACAAGAACTACTTTTATCGCATCCCTCCCAATAAAGGAGATTTGTGGTTCGCGGTTTTTATCAACTAGTCCTTTCTGGTGAAGCTCCTGGATTTTCCTATTATAGACTTCTTTTGGAAGGTAATTTCTAGACCAAATCCTCTCATAAGGTGATGTTTCTGGTGCGATAGAACTAAGATACAGGGAAGATAATATTTTCTTGTCTATCAAATCCATTGTCTATCTTACTACCATGCGCCCGAGGAACGATTATAATGATATGTCATGTCACACATTTTATAGTATTCGTTAGTTACGTTTATTGGGGATAAGCAAGTTATTGTAGCTTTCAGACTATACCTCGTTCTATCCCAATTAGTGTTCTTTTCTACGCAGCAACAAAATTATAACTTACTTTGAATTGTCAGCACCAATATCTTGAAGAAAAGAAAAGAAGTGTATCTAACCAGAAGAATACCTGAACCCGCAATTTCGCTGCTTGCAGCCAAATATCGGGTTTTAATTCACGACAGAATACGTCCTCCAACAAAGCCAGAATTGAAAGATGGCATACGAAATAAGAACGCAATATTATGTACTCTTTCTGATAATATAGATAAGGAAGTACTAAAAGAGGCAGGACCAAACCTCAAAGTTATAAGCTCCTATAGTACAGGATACGATCACATTGATATTAAAGAGGCCACAAGGAGAGGTATTATTGTCTCTACTACCGGCGATGTTCTTGCAGAGGCAACTGCAGATCTGACTTTTGGCCTTATATTAGCCGTATCAAGAAGAATAGTTGAGGCTGACAAACTAGTAAGAAGGGGCTTATGGAAAATAGGATGGATGCCTAATTTATTGTTGGGTTCCAATGTCTACAATTCAACCTTAGGAATTATTGGACTGGGACGAATAGGTCAAGCTGTGGCTCGGCGCGCAAAGGGATTCGGTATGAATGTCCTTTACCATAACAGGCATCGTCTTGATAAGGGTCTTGAGTTGAGCCTAGGCGTAAGGTACACAGGGATAAATGAATTGCTTAGAAAAAGCGATTTTCTAACTATACATACTGGGCTCAATAAAGATAGTTCCAACATGATCGGAAAACACGAACTTAGCAAAATGAAAAATAGTTCTTATCTTATCAATACCGCAAGAGGCGGTATAATAAATGAACATGATCTAGCCGAAGCCTTACGAAAAAATTGGATTAGAGGAGCAGCGTTAGACACTTATGGACATGAACCGCTGACTAGGACTAGCAAGCTGTTGCCGTTGTCAAATATTATCTTGTTACCGCATATTGGTAGCGCTACCTATGATACAAGGGCAAAAATGTCAAGAGTTGCCGCTCAAAACGTAATCAATATACTTGAGGGTTCTGAGCCGCTATATTCAGTTAATGCGCAAAGTATCCGAAGAGAATACAAAAGACGCCATAGCATAGAAAATTAAATGTTCCTACAGATCATAGAAGTAAGTTAACTTTATCCCCTCAGTATCTTATCAATATACCTTCATGCAGTTTGTAGTCACCATTTTAATATCTTGGAATCGAATTTTTCCACCCGGAATTTGACCTTTTGCCTGGTGTTGCTCTATGCGTTCTCTTATCAAACTTTTGTGCTGAGAGCATATAACTCCAACCATATATTCACCACCTTCTGTAATGACTGAAATTATCTCCGATGGTGGATAGTTGCAGGGCTTGTTTTCCGCCCTAAATGAACACTGCTTGGGTAATAGCAACAATTCAGTTCTGTCCTGATACAATAAAAACCTACTTAGTGGCTGGGTGGGGCGCACTGCGATATAGGGTCGTTGGGGTTATTTTTCATTAATTGCAAATTTTCAAACACTTAAAAATAGGTAAAATATAACGTTTCTCCTACTATGGCCGCTAGGAAGAATGCATCCCGAAAAAAAAGACTTTTGAGCCGTACTAAACAAAACCAACCAGTACCAGCATGGGTTATAATTCGAACTCATAGACATGTAAGAACCAATCCTAAAAGAAGGCTATGGCGAAGGTCTGATGTCAATGTTGGGTAAGAATAGTATTAATAATAATTCAATCGAGGATAGGTAGATGTCAGCATCTACTGAAGATAACCTGTCCCGGATTTATACAATAAATCTCGGAAAAGCTCGACTTACTCCCAGATATCGAAGAACCGATAGAGTAGTGAATATGATAAGAGAATTTGCGAGAAAACATATGAAAAGTAACGAAGTTAAATTAGATCAAGAACTGAACAGGCATGTTTGGAAGAGAGGAAAAGCACACCCGCCCAGAAGATTGCGAGTCAGTATGACCAAAGATGAGGATGGGATAGTGATCATTTCTCCTTACGAAGAGGCTGTCAAGAAGGACGACGATATAAGTTCACGAAGTGACGAGCAGGCTAAATCAGAACCAGAGCAGGAGCCGCCCCCAGTGGCAGAAAAGGCTCAAGCGGAAAAACCAGAAGAACAGCCAGAGGCCAAAGAAGCTACAACAAAAAAAGGTACGAAGAAACCAGAAGCTAAATCTAAAAGAGTGAAAAAAGGCAAGACGTGAAGAATGCTACCCCCGCAATAAATGCTCCGTCTTCTTTACCTTTTTTAACTTCACCTCGCATACTTATCTTCTAGAGCGACGCGAGCAAAATTAGCCAAATGGATCTATCTCTAAATATGAAGTTTATCCTGCGTTTAGTTTATGTCCAATACGAAGAAATACTACTAAGTTATTGTGCTTGGTTGCATTAACGACTCAGATGCTACTCTATATTAGGTATTGTAATTTCAATATCTGGTGAAGTTTCCATTTCCTCCCAGTCAAGTATATTTTCTCTGGGGATTACTACGGCAAGGGGATCGTAACTATCAAATCTAGTTTTTTCATGGATAGCCGCAAGTAGATGCACTTTGAGTGACTGTGAACTGGGCATTACAATGGATACATCAATAACCTCTTGTTGTTTGAAGATTTCTCGAAGGGTACTTGCAATGGAATTTACTGTGCCAGCTGAAAGGGCCTCCCCACCCATAAGATACACGGTGGCCATTCGTATGGCCGATGCATCAGAGTTTTCATACAGCATAGCAAGACAATCCTTAACATGTGACTCTGCTGATTTGCCATCGGGCCTGCCAGTGCACAAAAGGCTTGTAGAATTTTGAATATGAATACTGAAAAGAGACGAAATAACCTCATGGAGAGCATCGTTTGTAATGTCATAACATTGTTGTATTGACAAGCTAGGGTTATTATTCAATAATGCATCATTATCGACAACTACCGTCGCATCGGAGAATTCTCTTAAGCGTCTAAGCGAAACGCCTGCTTGAAATATCCTGTCTTTCTCAAACCTAAAAGGCATTATGGCAAAAGAGATCACTTTTCTGGAATCCCTTTCCTTAGCCATCTTACTTATAAGTGGAGCAATGGCAGTGCCGCATCTCCCAGCCAAGTTCGCAACTAGCACTATGGTGGAATGGGCGTCCAAATAAGATCTGATTTTTGTTTCTGAAAGGATCCCTGAAGCACGGATCTTGTGGCTAGAGGGATTTAGCCAAGGCTGTGAATCAATAAAGACAGAGTCATACTTGTTAATACTAAGGTCTCTCTTATCGTTGCTTATCAGCAAGCTGTCGCATTCAAGATCACTGTGTGAAGCAACTGCGAGTTTGACGCCGACGCCGCCAATGCCTACCAATAACAATGGATTCTGCATTTCTAAACTATCCATCAAAATTCCCCCTATCTGTGTAGTTTATTTATTAGTTAAGAGTTTCGGTTGATGCACCACATCTATAGTGGTGAGTAATAGTTGAGCCAATTTGTATTCTTGTGATCTATAACAAATTTGCCCGCAGTGCATATCTAGAAGAGCCAAAAACTGTGACCCTAACTCTAGACCCTAAAGATAAAATGTCTCTTAATTTTATCTTGTGGTCCGATGTCAAAATAATAGGCTTATAAGCATAATTTCTGCCCTGTACAAAATTTTCTGCTATCTCGTCTACTATGATTTCACCAGTCCAACCCACCCATTGAGAGTTGCGTAGTGAACTGATGTCGCTTACAATTTTGTCTAGACGCCGTGACCTATTCTTTGTGATATGACTAGGGACCTTCTTTTCGCAGGAAGCCAAGACACCATGCCTTGCGCTGTACATTGAAATATTTACAATGTCTGGTTTAGTCATCTCTAGAAGGTCTACAGTTTGCTTGAAATCTTCCTCAGTCTCCGAGGGGTAGCCAACAATAATGTCAGTTGCTATTGTTATTTCTGGTATTCTATCTCTGAAAATTTGTACTGCTTTAAGAAATGTTTGGACTGAATGACCTCTTCTCATCTTTCGCAAAACTCTATCGCTTCCGCTCTGTACGGGCATATGTAGAAACTTCAGTATTTTATTTTCTTGCGAAAAAATGTCGACTAAGGGATTCAATAAACGCGGAATATACATTGGATTCATCATACCTACTCTTATCTTGAAATCCCCGTCAAGTTCACAACACCTTGACAGAAGAGATGCTAAATTGGTTCCGATATCTCTTCCATAACATCCATTATCAGTTGAAGAGAGCCAAATTTCTTTACATCCCTGGAACAGATCTGCCTTGATTTGTCTAACTATATCTCCTAGTCTGTAGCTTCTCAGACTGCCCTTGACTAACCTTGTCTGGCAAAAAGAACATTCACTTAAACAGCCGCTGGCTATCTGTACAATACTTACTATGGGATTCAGGCGTATCTTCGGTATGTTCAGTTTATGAGATGATTTATCATTTTCAAGTTCTACTTTTTTTCGACCTGAAACCGAAGAACGGACAACTTCTGTTATCCTCTCGATCGTTTCAGGTCCGATCATGCTCGCTGATGAATTAATACTTTCCACTTTGACCCTGTCGGCTTTAGGAAGACAGCCTGCCACAATTAATGGCTTACCTGATTCAGAAAGTTTTGCTATTCTATGTAACATTCTATGCTCAGTGGTGTCTTTTACGGAGCAAGTCACGATGATGTTAACTGATGCATCATGTGGAGATTCGGACATCTGGTAGCCATCATTTTTCAGCATTCCTGATATCATTTCAGAATCATTCATGCTTGACGAGCAACCATACGCTTCAATCCAAAACTTTCCTTTTGCATCCAGAGTCGTGCCGTCATTGAGAGGAAAAGAAGCCAAATCTTTGCAAATTGAATCGGTGGAGGATTCTGGTGTACAAAACTCCTTATATTTGTCAGAAGGGTAAAATTTGTTTCCAGGAGCGTTTGCAGACACACTAGACATGAATTCTTTGATCATGACCATAGAATGTGTATACATATTAAATTGATTCGAATAAAACGGGCATGAATACCTATACTTGCTTATTTTTATGGTATGAAGTACTACACGCCATTAAGAGTCATTGGGCTAGTAACGCAATCAGTCACTGAATTTAATTGCATTTAATATCACAAACGGTAATATGCCAATGAAGAATAATTCTGCATATTAATGTCAAGTCTTAAATCGATAAACTTTGGCTCAGCACATACGTATTTGTGATAACTAACTATAGAGAATATATAGAAAAAGTAGTAACGTTGGAGATATAAAGAAACGGTATAAGACTAAAGGGATTCTGACAAGTTTTCAATGGGTTATGTTGCTTGCAGGAAGTAATGGATAAATTCATTTATTGTCTTCAACTAGCTGTAACCAGGTATCTGGGTTTAATATTCACGTTGTAACCACACAGCCATAATTTGTATCTTAAACCGGATAATTCACCTAGTTGCAAGGACAGAGACTCATTGTGAGTTAAATATGCCTGATTGTGCTACGGACTCTGTGGCAGAGATTAATCGATCAAGGTCATTAGAGCTGTGGGCTTCAGAAAAGCATCCCATCTTGCCCGGAAGAAAAAAAATATTGTGGTGGGCCACGAGGGACATATGGTATGCATTTAGCAGTTTTCGGTTTGATGTTGCTGCATCTAAAGCATCACTGATCCTATTCCTGTTGCCTTTACTTGTACCCAGAAAGTGCGGCATGAAAAGTGACCCCATTCCTGTCACTTTTACTTTAATTTTTGAGTCATTAAATACACCAGAAAGCCGCTTTCTTGCTTGGTCACCCAGGGCATTTAATTTGGCATACAGAGTCTGCTTGTTTTTGTTAAGATATTCTAGTGTTGCTAACCCCGCTCTCATGGTAGCCGGGTTGGCCGAAAATGTCCCGCCTCCGATGGAACATCGCTTATATTTTTCGTCTCTTTTGACGGGATCCACTAGTGACATTATCTCCTTGCTTCCGCATACAAGACCGACCGGCATTCCTCCCCCAACTATTTTTCCCAGCGTAAACAAATCTGGTTCAAGTTTATAGATGCTCATAGCACCATTGATGGAGATCCTAAATCCTGTGACAATTTCATCGAGTATGAAAAGACTCGAATTTTTCTTAGCGAATTCCTGTAATCCCACTAGATAGTCGCGAGTAGCCGGGATACATCCACCAGCTCCAAGAATAGGTTCGACAATTATGCCAGCCAAATCATCTTTTCTGGATTCGAGTATCTTCAATGACCGGTCTAAATCATTAAAAGGTATTGACTCAATGAATTGCTCTTCTTCTTGAACCAATCCTAGACTTTCGTCAAATTCAAAAGGATAATTTACAGTTTGCAGTAAAGTCGTATTAAATCCGTGCCATCCACCGATTATCTTTGCAATTACCCTTCTACGAGTTGCTGCTCTGGCTAGACGTACAGCATACATTGTTGCCTCAGATCCCGTACTTGAAAACCGCATCAGTTCAGCCCTAGGCATGTGCTGTTGAATCCGCTCAGCCAACTGAACACTTATTGAGTTTGCAGTGCCAAACAACATTCCGGATTTGGCTTGTTTACACGATGCTGAAACAACGGCATGATGAGAATGACCAAGAATTAAGGCCCAGTGTCCCATCCAGTAGTCTGTATATTTATTTCCATCAACATCGAAGAGAGAATTTTTGACCGCCTTCTGTACAAAAAAAGGGTAAGGACTAAAGAAGCGAATATTGTGGTTTATTCCTCCAGCAAAGACTCCTTGTGCTCGGTTGTAAACCTTTTTGGACAAACGCGTCTTCTTTTGATACGCTGCCTGATACTCCTCAAGTCTCATTTGTATTTAATGTCGGAAACTCATCAGGATTCTTTATTTGTTTGGAGGTTGTTATATGCCCAATAGTAATGGCAAAATATCGTCGAAGACTAGTAGCATTAATTCTCAGGAGATATTTTTCAAATTAAATAAGAATTCTTTCATTGCGAGAAAATTATTGTATTGATAGGAGTGTGCAAACTCATTTATTGAAAAAAATAACTGCGGGAAGATTTATATTGTAATTATGTGAGATGCTGTGTGAACGTAATCTATAAGGCGGCGTCAGTGAGGATATGTTGGTCATAGTGCCATTTTGTGATCCACTGACCTCCAGTTGCGCTCATAAAATGGAGGTTCAATGTTATCATTGGATCTGACGTTGGTCACACGACCCGCACAATAACTAACATAGCAAAGTTGTCCGGCCGTACTCTTATTATTATATTAAAATCCTGCAAAGGGATTGACTCCGGTTGATCCTGCCGGACCCGACTGCTATCAGAGTAGGACTAAGCCATGCGAGTCAACGTATGAATAATACGTGGCGAACGGCTCAGTAACACGTAGTCAACATGCCCAAAGGACGTGGATAACCTCGGGAAACTGAGGATAAACCGTGATAGGTCATAATTACTGGAATGTGTTATGGCTCAAATCTATATGGCCTTTGGATTGGACTGCGGCCGATCAGGCTGTTGGTGAGGTAATGGCCCACCAAACCTGTAACCGGTACGGGCTCTGAGAGGAGGAGCCCGGAGATGGGCACTGAGACAAGGGCCCAGGCCCTATGGGGCGCAGCAGGCGCGAAA
>DATFBG010000055.1:0-2399 GCA_035253945.1 Nitrososphaeraceae archaeon
TGAAATGATTTCAAAAATAGAGTCAGGTTTCGAACGTTTAATGTATAAACGAGCTGTTACTTCCTATGGGAAGATGTTTAGTTACTCTACTATGATTGCTGCAGTCAAACTTAAATCAATTGAAGTTCGAAACCTTGGGGCTATTGCATTTGGAGTAGAACAAAAGATAGGCTCACAGATCATCATGCCTAGATTACTCACCGTTGCAGAAAAATAATCGAGCCGAAGGTGGCTTTTTTTAGAATAACTAAATTTCATAATTTATCATCATACGCAAGAGGGTCTTAAATTAACAGAATGACTAGAGTTCTGCATTTTATATATTATTATTATCGTCATCACAAATATGATGCTAAAAGGGACAGAACAATGTGTACAAGCTTTCTTTTGCATAACTCAACCACAAGATTTAATAACGAATTTTGTTGAATTAGGATACGATGAAACGCCCCTGAGTAGGGAAATCGTCCAAAATAAAGTTACTGTCGCCACTGTTTATGGCCGATCGTATTACAAAATTATTAATGCTCTAAAGTTGATGGATATACAATTTGAGTCAGTCTCTCCAGAAGAGGCAGCCTTATCTGATGCTAAAATTATTATAACTACAAGGGATGAAGCAGAAATTGTTAGAAGAAAGGATGTCCTCCTTGATACTGAACTGGATGACTATCCTGTATTTATGAAGGCAAAAATATTGCGGAATATTATGGGCCCGTATCACGATGACCAGCTTACAATAGGAATTGACCCTGGTATTAGAATAGGTATTTCAGTCATTTTCCTTCATAACGAGATAGATAGTGTCGTGGAATCCTCACCGGAGTCAGCTATAAAACTAGTATCGCATTTAATTTCTAGGATCAGATCTAATAAAAAGATTGTTAGAATTGGTAATGGTAACATTGTCATGGCAACTCAAATTGCGATGATATTAAAAACAAAATTCAAAGAACTTGTTGATATCGAAATCGTCGACGAACACGGTACCTCCCAACCACAAAATACAGAAGCAAATAGGCGTGGTGCTCGAGACAGGGCATCAGCTAGAACAATTGCACTTAGAAACGGAAGACCCTTCAAATCTCCTTCTTCTTCTTCTTCCTCCTCCTCTTGCATAACTAATGGAGGAATTAAGTAACCTAAATCCTATGGTCTTCTACCTCCTTGATTGTTAGAAACAAAAAGCCACCTTCTATAAAAGTTATCAACAGGTTAGATAAATTTAATATAAAAAACTTTATCGGGACAATCATCTATGAAGCATATTGAGAGCCAATCTGCTAGCAAGAGAATTAGACTGTTGGAGTTAGGAGATTCTTGATTAAAGAAAAGGAGCTTGTACTTATTTTATGAATATATTCTTAACACAAAGCAAAAATAAATCTAAAGTATATGAATAAAAAATAACCAGAAAAGAAGAAATAATGAGTAACTATATTGCGTAAAATATTTCAATTTATGCATTTTTAGTTATATTGTAATGCAGAATGAAGGATACGATACCTTTACTGTACGAACCATAACATCAGAAGGTAAAAGAACATTTCTTATAAAATTTCTTTCGTTTCAAAATGGCTGTTTTATTTCTGTATCTGAATCCCTTGATAGAATTGGATCCATCTCAGTGTCAATAAGCTCTTCTAACAAAGTCAACACAGCCAAAGTTATCCCAAGCAAATTCAATCCAGTGTTTGTTAATACAATTTCAGAAAGGATATCTTCGATGATAAATGGAATTTGCCTGATTTCTCTCCATAGCTTAACACAATTAGAATTTAATGATATGAAAGCAATTATGGGAGAGATTATGAATCTAGTAGAGGATAGAAACAACGAAAATGGCGATAGAAGGAAGCAAGGAAAACAGAGTATTAAAAAATAACAACGATTTTCGCGGTTTTTTAAGCTTATTGGAGAGAAAAAATGAGCTAATACGAATAAATAAAACCGTCAGCGCAAAGTTTGAGATAGCTGCAGTTGTAAGCAAGCTTGAAAGAAAACAAGCAGTATTATTCGAAAGAGTCGAAGGTAGCAAGATTTTGGTAGCATCCAATGTTCTAGGAACGAGGAAAAGATTTTCTCTTGCCATCGGAGTCAATGATGAAAAATCAATTCATAATCATATTGTAAAATCAATTGCCAAGGCATCCCCTCCAAGAATAATGTCATCCGATGCTCCTTTCTATGAGAATTCGTCTTATGACTTGAAAGATCTTCCTGTGATCACTCATTTTGAGAAAGATGCAGGTCCATTTATTACCTCCTCGATAGTTTTTGCTAAGGATCAAGAAAAGGATAACCAGAATTCGTCTACGCATCGACTTTTGTTACTTGATAAAAAACATATGGCAATTAGAATGGTAGAAGGCAGACATTTACACAAGTGTTATTCATTT
>DATFBG010000056.1:0-2039 GCA_035253945.1 Nitrososphaeraceae archaeon
CAAGTACAGGTACATAACTGCAAAGCGATGTGCTTTAGGTTCACAGTTATATTTGGTACACCACAGCTATTTTTGCTAATTGGATGACGGTATCTCAATAGTAGAGTTGAAAATATAAAATCTTCAGATGAAACCAAGTTAATATTCATATTAATAAGGTCTTCGAGCTAAGATAGATTGATAATTTTGAATTCTTCACCCTCTAATGAACCTTTGAAGCTTGCAGGACGCGCGTTGTAGCTCTGCCTCATACATGACGGAAGAATACTAGCTTCTGCTAACGTGGCGTTTATCTGCTTAAGTGTCAAATTGGCAGTTTTCTCTCTTCGTTGTATTGATAGCAATCGTCTATAACTCATTGTATATTTTATCGACTATTGCCAGATAAAACCTTGACAAACTTTTTCGACAGCTTGTATCCAAAACCCATTGCAATAAAGAGTGTTATCAATCCCGCAGCAAGAGTCAGGAAAAATTCTGCTCTGATCACATAATGCATGACAAATGTAACTGCTACAGCAGGAATTGCTATTATAACTGCCAAGA
Source organism: Nitrososphaeraceae archaeon (assembly GCA_035253945.1). Taxonomy (GTDB): domain Archaea; phylum Thermoproteota; class Nitrososphaeria; order Nitrososphaerales; family Nitrososphaeraceae; genus TH5893. The sequence continues at coordinate 547 of DATFBG010000056.1, forward strand.
GGGTACTAACAGCATAGACGCGACCTACAGTGATCTTTTTTCGATCATTATTATCATCTCTATTGGACACAGAAATCAACAGCATAGAATTAATTTAAGCCTTGTTAACTCAGCTGAATCGGTATATATGTAAAAACAAACTATTTTTCTTCTATATTATTGAATCATTTCCATCCCAAAGAATCTGCAGACCTGGAAGCTGCCATGTTGAGGGCATCTACTGGTAATGCTGATCCATTGTAAACTTGTTGTATAGCTTGAGTTATGTGTTCAGCTATCTCTGGATATTCAGGTATATTCGGTCTGCTTTGACCATATGGAATCATTGAAACCATCTCTTCAAAGTAGGGGATTGATTCCCTTAATGGTTGAGAGGATGGACCATCACCTAACGTTCGCTGTGTCGGCAAATAGCCATATTGTTGTAGAAATGGACCCAGTATTTCAGCCTGAGCCATTATTGTTATCAATTCCCATGCCAAGTCGCTATTTTGCGACGTACTTGGTATGGCTAACTCCCATCCTCCCATCATAGTTGAGGTCTGAGTCGTTTGGTCAGGTACTGGAAACATGGGAATAAACCCAAGTTCCTGTTCCAATGTTGGCCAAGATTCTTTTGGAAATTCTCCTGGCATCGCAGAATCTGCTAGTATTACTGAGAAATTCTTATTTGTAAATGCTTTTTCCAATTGTCTTTCCTGTGGCTCAATGCCTGCATCCACTTGCTGCTTCAAGAACTCCATAGCTCTCAGTCCTTCAGAGCTATTATATGACGGAAACCAGTAGACACCTTTTGTAGGATGGTCTTCACGAAGTTCTAGTATTTCTCCTCCAAGCATCCAAAGATATGGATACCACATATCTGGTTCATGCGGAGCATTTCTAAGATGTACTCCTTGAGTTATTCTATCTCCAAAGAAATCATTCAATTTTACCGCCGCAGAAATGTATCCATCCCAAGTTTTCAATGATTCCGGATCAACTCCTGCTTCTTGAAGCATGTCCTTCCAATACCACATACCTCTAATATCGGTCCACAGCCACAGACCGTATATGGTATTATTATAAACACAGCCATCAAGATTTGCTTCATATAGATCTCCCATTCTACCCCAACGCTCGAAGTCCACAGTGAGATTTCTTAGCAAACCCTTGCCTGCAAATTCTCCAAGCCAAATTTGATCTACAGATACAATGTCTACAGATTCGCCATCCAACAATCTATCCAAGATTTGATTTCTTGTAATATTGTAAGGAAAATCATCATATTCTATCTGTATATTCATGTCTGGGTGGCGTCTATTCAGTTCAGCAAGACCCGGCTGAAGCAGTTGATTCCATCTTCCCGGATTGGCTAGGTCAGTAAAAAGTCCTCTAAGGGTAACATTAGTTTTGTCAGGTAATGTACCTGATTGATTTGAAGAAAGAACACTTACAGAGTTGTTGAATTCATTATTATTGTCATCTATTGTTGTGTTAGTAGTAGGTGAATT
>DATFBG010000057.1:0-3651 GCA_035253945.1 Nitrososphaeraceae archaeon
AGAAAAGGTTCCAGTTAAACGCAGGCGAATCATGACATATATTAGGAGCTCCAATTTTTTTATGCTTCAAGACAACGTGGACTGAAAATCCACGTATCATAATTCTGGACAGACTGACCTTGTATGATTCAAGATTTATATTGCTCAGGGGAACAGAGACTTGACCTAGCTATATATTATCTTCTAGATCGGAAATATATTTACCTAAACGAAAAACACTCAATTGGATGTGATAATTCATAAGATTTTCAAGCAAACAATGGTACTTCATGACGCCAGTTCACTAATGAGTAAAGACAGGAACCGCATTGTATACACAGCCTCTGGCGAATTCTTTATATCTTGAGAGTCTCTCATACAACGTCTGAGACAAATTGCAACTACAACAAGATACGTAATGGATGGACACGAATCTTGGATTGTATTTTTCGTCACCATAGTAATAGGCTTATCTGCAGCTTTTTTCCTATACAGCATCGATAGATTTTCACTGATATATTATGCTGATTCTGTTTCTCACCTAGTAAGAGCCAGAGAATTTGTTGATTCTGTTAATCCGGGGCTATTTGAGCAACTGGGAACTGCTTGGCTTCCTCTACCGCATCTTCTGCTGCTACCATTCACTCTAGTAGAGCCATTATTTAGAACAGGCTTTGCAGGCACGGCGTTGAGCTTGTTATGCCTGGCTATCACTTCCGTTTTTCTGTATGAGATAATCAAAAGTCATCTCCATGTGGGTTACGTAGCGATTGCGGGAGCGTTGCTTTATGCGGCAAACCCCAACATACTCTATATAGGAATAACCCCGATGACCGAATCACCATTTATGTTATTTTTCGTTGGATCTGCGTACTTCTTTATAAGATGGATGTCAGGTCTAGGGAAATATTTGTCTCTGAAATCTAACAACAGAGATAAAAATTCAGGCATGGCAGGACCACATGCAAGACGCAGTGGTCCCGGAAACTATGGCAAGATCTCTCACGCGTCGTTGGATTTGATAATGTGTTCAATTTTTGTTTCTCTAGCCACACTATGTAGGTATGAAGGATGGGCTCTTCCACTATTTTTTGTACCATTTGTTGCAATAACTGCCATAAGGAATAAGGATTGTTATCACAGCAGAAAGTACAAGATTGGAATAATACTGGTTTCTACTTTGTCATTGTCTGGTATAGCATTGTGGTTAATTTGGAATGCATATGCATACAATGATCCTCTAGAATTTACAAATGCTCCTTATTTCTCTGCAGCTGCTCAGGCACTTGAAGGACCTAACCGTGTGTTCCTTTATCTTCAGCCATGGAATGTGATCTTACTCTATGGTATAACAACTTTTGCCATGTACGGTCCAGTACTTTTAGTTACCGCTTTACTAGGCTATCGAGTTCACGAGCATCTGGGGAGAGCTGAGGAAAGAAGGAGAAGAAGACATTTGTATCTTTTTTTGGTGATACCTCCATTGTTCTCAGCTGCTTCTCTGCTAGTAGGTATTGGCGAAATGAATCTAAGCGAATGGTTCAACTCGAGGTTTATTATATTGTTGGCACCACTCATAATCTCATTTGCATGCATAATCATATCTAAATTGCCTGCCCAGCTTAAAAAGAATCGTCTTATCTTAGCAGGAATAATCTTAATCTTCTTTACCTACCAAATTGCAACTCCTGCTTTGGGGGTAGTAACATTTCTTAATGCTAACGACCAGTTTTCTGGAAGCAGGTTTTTTCAAGTTAAGATGTCAGAAGCCCTCTCCTCAGCATACGATGGAAAAAGCATGATACTAGTTATAGCTGGTTCTTCACAACAGAACGAAATAATGCAGGCAAGCGGGATTCCATTGAGACAATTTGATCTAGTACTAGAATCTGAATTCAATAAAGATTCATTTAGAGAGCCTTGGGAGTACGCAACGTATATAGTATTAGCCAAGAAACCCGACCCTAGTGCTAAAAATGTAGCATACTACTGGCTGGACAGATTAGAACTGTTAAACAAGCATTACAGTACAATATACGAAGATAAATATTATTGGGTAAAGAAACTATCCTAAAAAAATCATACAACGTCCTCTTTTACTCAAAACCACGATGCAGCGGTATGAATTGATTATGGCCAAATCCTTTAAGCAATTATTTTAGCTTTGAATAACAATAGTATTATTACTATTTAGGGACTAATCAGCATTTTTTTGTGTGCAGCCCCTGCCAGATTTTCGTCTATACATTACTGAAAAAAAATTTCTGTATTTCTATGACCTAATCATCCAAATATTTTGCTATGTCCATTGTGAAATACGAAATGATGCTGTGCGCTCCTGCTCTCTTCATTGCGGCTACGCTATTGACTTTCCATTCCTCTTCGTCTATCCAACCCCTTCTCGCAGCAGCTTTTATCATAGCGCATTCTCCAGAAACATTTTGAACTACCAATGGAAAATCGATTCTATCTCTTATCATGGACACCATGTCCAGATACGCAAGACTGGGTTTCACTACTACCATGTCTGCACCCTCTCGAATGTCAGCCTGTATCTCTCGAATAGCTTGTCTGGTATTTGCATATCCTATTTGATATGACGATTTGTCTATGGTTGTATAATAGTTACTAATATGTCTGGTATATGTTGTCATCCTAAAAGGAGAATAAAGAGACGAAGCATGTTTTGCAGAAAATGCCATGATTTTAGCGCCTTTGAATCCTTTGCTATCCAGAGCAGATCTAATTCGGATTACTTGACCATCCATCATAGAAGAAGGGGCCACAAAATCTGCTCCAGACTCGGCATAGCTGGTTGCAATTTTAGAAAGCAGAGCTAATGTACTATCGTTGTCTATAATTCCACCTGGATATTTCCGACTTGTTGCTTGTAGTCCGCAGTGGCCAGATAAATTATACTGACATATACACACGTCAGCTATGATATTCACCAGTCGTCCGAATTCTTTTTTGATTTGTCTTGTGCTTCTTTGTACTATGCCATCGCTACACAGTGCGGACGACGCGGCCACATCTCTTTTATTAGGGATACCAAAAATAATTACTGATGAGATCCCCTGATCAACAACTTTTTGAATATGCTGAATTACATCATTCGGGGCTATTTTTGCAAGTCCAGGCGTACCCGCTCCATTCCTTTCACAAAGAGAGACCTCACCCCTCTGTTCAGAAACAACAATTGGAAAGATCAGATCTTTCTTTAATAATCTTACACTTCTGCATAATTGAGTGTAACAATCTATTACTGATCCTGCTGTCTGAACTTTTCCCAAATCTATAAGTTTAATGTTATCCTATCCTATGAATACCTATTGATAAAGAACAGCTCCGGCCTACTGACCATGCATTATATTATACCATGAATAGAAGCAGATTGTGAAGACAGTTGCAAGATTTGACACCACACAAGAAGAGGGTAACAGTGGGAATTCCATCCTATAACGAGGAGATGAATATTTCAAATCTTCTTAGGTCAATTATTGAGCTAAACAAGTTAGATAACCAGCCCGAACCCACAACCAATGACCATAGTTATGAAAAGAATAATAGAATGATCGCTGCAAAGGATTTTACAATCTGTGAGATTATTATCTCCGATGACTCATCAGATAATACCTATCGACTAGTGGAGGCACTCGCAGCAGAAAATCC
>DATFBG010000058.1:0-5614 GCA_035253945.1 Nitrososphaeraceae archaeon
CAGCAAACGCGATCATATAGCAGCAGTATATCCTTTTTGAGTCAAATGTGTGGATAGTAACTTAGCGTGTAGCTCGGCTTCGGGTAAAAGTAGATGTTCCAGGGTTTCCCTCGACAAATATTGAGACTTGTGTGATAAGGAGATTGCATGCTTATAGGCCCTTATAATCAAGGGATTAATTGTTACCTCAGTAACATATGCAGACTCTGTGGCCAAAGCAATTGCTTCTTGGAAGGATTTTATCAGTTCATCTTTGTATTCGGTAAGATTGATGTTCAGATCACTATCCTTGAACACAAGCCCCTCTGAAATGGCAAAAATTACAGATATTCCAGCCTCTATTGGCTTAATATCCAGTTTACTCATCAATGAAGCAAGCTTCTGAGAAATCGTCTGGCCTGGCTTTGCTACTACTGTATCCTTGCTCACCCAAATGGTTCCCTGATCTATCTTTGTTGGAACATTTGCCTCCTTAAATTCGGAAAGCACAGGACCAGGAGCAATGCTCGTATTCCCTGCCGGAACTATTATTTCTTTACTTGCAGTATCTCCTCCCTTAGCTGGCAGAAACACTTTGTTTTGAGAAAGAATTGAATTCAGCTTAAATGGATTAATATTTGTAAACATTAAAGCAATTTGCCCTTCAAGTAGTTCACTTAAACTATCTAGACCTGCAATATGTTTTGTGTTCTCAAAAGCTCTTTTTGCAACTTTGTTTTTAATTACTGTTATCTTTATATCCTCTCTAAACTTTTTGCGAATTTTCATAAGTTGTGTGGCCCTTACTTTAGTCATTTTTGAGAGTGCTATGACGCTGAATTCTCTAGGAAGCGTTTGCAACTGTTGGTACATTAGTCGTTTTTTCTTTGGATAACTTGTGCGTTGACCTGGTGCCCCGGTTGCGTTTTGTGCCGCTGTTTGCAATTTATTATCCTCTCTTTTCTCTTATCGAGCTCAACTTAGCTGCTTTACCCATAGAAAATTTTATCAGGGCGTTGCTGATATTTTTTTCACCCTGGGGCAATTTTTTCTCAATTGCAGCAATAACCGTGTTAGCATTTGAGGCTAATTGTGAGTCATCCATTTTTTCGTCCCCGATTTTGGTGGATATATTTAGCTGGTTTTTCGCCCTCGCACGGACTGATCTTCTCATTCTGGCGGCTATGGATTCTATTGGCGCTCCGTACGGTAATGGAGTTGGCATTTTGCCTTTAGGCCCCAAAAATTGCCCAAGGGAGCGACCCACCGCAGCCATCAACGAAGTATCAGAGAGAAAGAAGTCGTACGCTCTTACAACTTTTCTTGCTTCTCTTTTGTTCGTGCCTAGCCTATCAAGCTGATCCTGTTCTATTACATTATCAATCTGAGCTTTCCTCGCTCTGGTACCTAGATCTCCTGATCCAACTACACATATAGTTGCCTCACGACTTGGTTTATGTGGCAAAGTAACCACTTCATTAATATTAAAACCCCTTTTAACATCTATATCCTTAAGCACAAGGGTTAAATCAACTGACTGGCTGAATTTACGTTGACCTGCACCCTGACGAGCTTGTTTTACCAATTCTTTCAATTGGGCTTCCATGACCATGGTAGTTGTAGTTTTTCCAAACAAAGCCACTTAAAATCGTTTAGCGAATTTAGTAACAGCCTTTTCTTAACTCTTATTTCTCTCAATCTTCGTTTCTATCGGTCTCTGCCAACAATTATCTAAGATGGCGGGCCCGGTGGGCTTCGATCCCACGACTTCCGGCTTTCTCCAGTAATATAGAAGGCAGGCGCTCTGTCCAAACTGAGCTACGAGCCCCTTGTCCGCCTTTAGTTGAGAACATTCAGACAGACACGGTGAAATGTTAGCTTTCCTTTATAAAATGTTATTCGTCTACAAGGGATCTTCTAATTGAATTAATCAATAGACCACATTGTATTGTATTGAGAAATGTTTCTTAACTTAAGAAAGTATAATAGAAAGAACTGTGTAAAAACAAAGGCTTAGGAGATTTAGATGGTTGTCTGCTTTATACTCGAGTAGTCAGCAACAGGGTTCAGAATCGAAACTTGGTGTCTGGGAAGTCGCTAAAAGATTGCAGGTAATAAGAATCTACAATCTATGTCCAGGCTAGTAGGGTCGAGTTGAATAATGGAACTAGAAACGGTCGTTCCAGATAGGAGAAAAAAGATGATTGAGAGAGAAGAGAAAAATAAGCATGATATGAAACTAATAATAGAGGATGCCTTAAGGGTTATTCAGGAAAACTCACGCAAGGTCGAGAAGGCAAGAGAGCTTCTGCATACTGCTGGTAAGATAGACGTAGGTATTTTACCGTACGAAGTGGCAGATGAAACTAGACTGTACAAACTTTTGCATTACCGTCCATTGGTTAGCAGGACTGCAAGAACTCCTATTCTAGTTGTATATGCCCTAATGAACAAGTCTTACATTTTAGATTTGCAGCCCGATAAGAGCTGGCTGCGAAGCTTATTGAGTCAGGGCTTTAATGTATACCTTATTGATTGGAAAAACCCTACAAATGTTGACAAGTATACATCGTTTGATGACTATGTAAATTACTATATCGATGATTGTGTTGATACTGTTAGCAAAGAAAATTCCGTTGGGAAAATAACGTTACACGGATATTGCCTTGGTTCGACCATGAGTGCCATGTATACGTCTCTTCACCAAGAGAAAGTATCCAACCTGGTAACGATAGCTCCGATAATAGATACTGAAAACGATAGAACTGTACTTGCGAATTTTGCGCGATATTTAGATGTAGGTAAAATAATTGAGATTTGTGGAAACTTTCCTAAAGAGTACCTCTATGGATGTTTCTCCATGTTAAAACCTTTCAAACAAGGCATGAACAAGTACATTAATTTAGTTGAGAATATTGACAATGCAAAGTTCGTCCAAAATTTTCTTCGTATGGAAAAGTGGCTATATGATACACCAGTGATAGCAGGAGAAACCTTCAAGCAATGGATCGAAGATATTTATCAAAAAAACTTGCTGGTAAAAAACGAGATGAAAATAGGTGAAGATCTCATTGATCTTTCCAAGATCAGTATTCCGGTTCTCAACATAGTTGCAGAAGAGGACCACCTTGTGTCACCGCAATGTAGCGTGGCCTTGAACGATGTAGTATCCAGCGTAGACAAGCGGTTAATGCACTTTCATACAGGCCACGTTGGTCTTATCGCTAGTAGCTATTCTCAGAATAACGTACTTCCAAAGGTTGGACAATGGCTCAGGGTCAGATCACAATAATCCCTTCGGAAAATTAGTGTCGCTATCCTGGATCTACGGATAGCTCAATCAAAATGAGTTTATTATCGAATACAGTGTTACCTATTTCATTTATTTCATTTACTTTTACGTTTCCTTTCAATAGGAACTATAATCACCTGTACTAAGTCGCCGTCTTCTATGTTTAGAGCCTGTCTCTCCGCCTCGGGAATAGAAATTCGACCCCCACTCTGAACCGTGGTTTTAAACATTGCGTTATAATAAGTCAGCCCCTGAAGCATAGAAAAGAAATTCTGCATCGCGTCCTGCTGTATTGAGGTAAATTGCTTGACAAAATCCCTCTGAGCATCACGTCCTTTCTCTATTGCATTTTTGAACGGCGACACTGAGTCGTCTGTAGTTCCCCTATTGTTATTCATTTGTGACGTGTATAGTACCGTGGATTTATATTAATATAGAGGTATGTTTTACACTTTGTCATTTAAGAAAGATTCAAAAATGTTCCTAAGTAATGTTCACTTTTTAGACAAAACACTGAAATCCATTTTTATGCAATCAAAGTATTAGACGGATTAATCAAATTTCAACCTCGATTGTTCATTGCATACAGGCCGTCAAGAGATGTTTGAGGGATACTCTGGTCGCGAAAAACACAACTGGTCTCCAAGGCATTAGTCCTGCTTGCAAGCCGTATACAAGGAAAAAAAGTTCCAACTCATTATTGATCTATCATTGTTTTACTATTAGTCTAAACCATAGTCGATGGCATCAAGAGGGTGCTATGGCAAAAAGGTGTTATCAGAAGTGTCAAATTAAATCAATCTTGTCGCTTAGATAAGTTGTACGGGATAAATATTGAAAAATAGGACATGGTCGGACATACAATACGAGAGAGGGGGCTAATCTATAAACCTCAACTACTAGCAATTACGTTAATCGTGATAATAGCTCTAGGATTGTTTTTACAAAGTTTAGATTGGGGTTCGTCCCTTATCAGTATTTCATCATTATCATTCATTTCTGATGCTTTTGCAGACCATGGAGAGGAAATTATTCTTTCACTGAATGACACATCATTTGCACAGAAATCGCCAGAAGAAGAAAATCAGGTTAAGGTGATTGTAAACTATGCCACGCAGGATCCAATGGCTGTGAATGATCTAGTCAAGGGGGTTATGAAGGTGTATTCCCCCAATGGAACTTTACTGAAGACGTCCTCGTCTCCGACTCCATTTCCAGTTAGTACCTCGGGTAAAGCACAACTGGCAACCACTTTAACAGACAACTCGCAGGACAGTGTAACAGCAAAAATAGTGTTTACTAATCCTATAAAGACAGAGACGGTTTCAAATGAGCTACTAGTGAAAATCGATCTCGCTAAAGGGATTCCACCTGCCACAACAGACGAAAAACAAATCGAAACAGAAGCTGTGCAAAACAAGAAACCAGTTGCAACTGCATTAACCCAAAAAGAAAACGAGGCGGTATCAGAGCAGGGCCGGCTAGTATCGTCACAAGATGAAGGACAACAACCAATTACACAACAACCAATTAAACCAACTGGACCATTATTTCCGGGAGCGCCACATACATTTACATCTGAGACTGCAAATCCTTCTGTTATAGAGATTTGTGGTGATGGTCTTGACAACGATGCTGACGCGCTAACTGATTTCAAAGATGGCGATTGTCTTGTAAAGGCTTCTCCTTCTACTCAACCGTCTCAAGAAGAGCACCTTGCGGCAGCAGCAAGTGCAGAAGTATGCGACGACACTTTGGATAATGACCTCGATGCTAAAATAGATTCAGAAGATGAGGAATGTACCTCAGTAGCCCCCTTGAATCAGCAACTGAAATCTAGTTCGCAACAAGGACAAGAAAGCGAAAATAGTAATAATGATAATGATAATAATGAGGAACAACTAGCGTCAGATGAAGAAGATGAAGAAGATGAAGAAGATGAAGAAGATGAAGAAGATGACGATGAAAACAAAGAAGATTAAGATTGAAAATGAATAAGAGAACGGACACAATAAATTGTATCCTATCTTTCCAAGAATTTTAGTACAATATTGTTAAATTCGGCTGGCTTCTCAACAAATGGGGTATGTCCACAGTTATCAATAATTGTAAGCTGACTATTGGGTATCTCTGTATACTCTCTGGAATATGCTAAGGGGATCATTCTGTCGTTTGCTCCCCATATTAGCAACGTCGGCACATTAATTTTTGATAGTCTTCCAGAAAGATCTTTAGAGTCTCTTATTGCTAATAATGTTGACATAAAAGCATATTTTGCGTTGGGTAGTCTCATTCTGTTCATAAAGTCTCTAATAGTTTCTTCAGATACAACACTTGGTTCGT
>DATFBG010000059.1:0-4589 GCA_035253945.1 Nitrososphaeraceae archaeon
GGCCCTTGGAAGAGAAAAAAGAGATGCCCCCCATGCATAGAGAAAAATTGCCATTACATCAAACACAACAAACATCAGAATATAGGAATAGTACTGCATCATGAAATGAGACCTGCCCTCGCCGCTAGGCATTTGGCCACACTCCATTGGAAGGAACTTCACAGGATTAAACCTGCGTCTTGGAGAGATAAGTCTTGAAATAACCAACGCTGGTATGGCGGCCACTAGACCAAAACCGAGCATATACAAAATTGGGATAAATTCAACGACCGTCCCTTGAGCCAATAGTACAAATTTCTTTTGGAAAATAATATAAAAATCTTGCCTTACTCTCTCCGCAGGACTGAGCTAAATAGCTGTCTTGCTGCTAGTCTAGGATGATTCAAAGCAAGTCTCAGCATATTTGTCACGGTGAATTCTGCACGAATAAAGTCGAGAAACTCTTCCGATGACATATGTCTTAGCATCTCTATTTCTTGATCCCATTGATCATCGGATAAGTTCATCCACCTAGATTGAATATTCATTGCTACATTAATCTTTGATTGAACCTTGCTCTTCCAAATTCTTTCATATTCGTTTAAGGAGCTTTTTACTGACCCTTTAGAAAGAGATTGGGCACCCACTCTGCCGGCCAACCTACCGAACTCTACAGCATATCTAATCCCTTCTAGGACTAATGGGTTGGACTGGCCTGCGGAATCACCTACTATTATCAATCTGTCAGCGATTGTAGTTTCTCTTGAACCCTCATTCGGTATAAATCCAAAATGAAACTCGAGTGGCTGAATATTTTTTAGCCTTTCTAAAGGTTTTAATTTTTTCTCTAACATCTCGTTTAACTTTTGTACTGGATCAAAATTCGATTCTGGCCTACCTACACCTACTCCAATTCTGATCCGACTTTTTGACAGGGGAAAAATCCAGGCGTACCCTGCATCTGAATAGCGTTTGCCTACCATCAGATACCAAGTTTCCAGGTCCACATTATCACAATAGCATTCATACTCCGCTCCAATTCCATACTTTCTCCACGGTTTTACGAGCCCGAGTTTTCTGCCAACAACGCTGCTAAAGCCACTTGCGTCAATGACTAGTTTAGGCTTTATTTCTAAGTTACCAAGGGGGGTGCTCACCCCGAGCATAATTTTGTCCTCTGGGCCAGAAAACGAATTGTATACGTGACTTCTAACCATTATTTTTGCTCCAGCTTCAGCCGCGAGCATGGCTAAATGTTGATAAACTCTTCTTATATCAAGTACACAGGACGAGAATTCGTTTCCTTTGATAGTCACTTCGTTGGATGGAGATATAAAGGTAAAATTTTTTATTGGGTTATACATCTCTCTTGGGATTTTTAATTCCTCCATTTCCTTTATCCATGAAACGCCACTTGTCCTTATGTTGTGAGCTATGGCATCATCTTTTTCAAATAGTATTACTTTGCTTCCCTCACTTGCAGCAGCATATGCAGAGGACAAACCCGCTGGTCCTCCCCCAACTACTGCAATATCGCATTCAAGCAATATGAAATTTTACTTCATAGGATATTTATGCAGATCTATACACCATACTACAATAGGACTCAGGCATAGATTTCATTCTCGTTGAATAACATACAGGGTTTTCAGGGTTATTGTCTCTCACTTTATTTCTTTTGAAAGCGATTAATCTAGATAAACTGGGTGCAGTATTTATTAGGTTGGTAGATTTTTTAGAAGTTAAATCAAATTAAATATCACAGCTGAGTCGCAACCTTTTTCTAGAGATTTCCCCAAGCAGGTTATGACATCAATTTGAACGATTTGTCAGTCCGCGAAGGCGATCACGCTCCTGATTTTTTGTTTGATGATTACGGTGGTAAAAAGATTAAACTTTCTGACTTCCGAGGTAAAAAGGTTGTAGTCTATTTCTATCCAAAAGATTTCACTCCTGGCTGTTCTACTGAGGCAGCAGAATTCGCCAGTGACTATAATAAGTTTAAGGCAGAAGATATCGAGATAATAGGAATAAGCCCAGACGACTCAGAATCACATTTAAGATTTAGGAAAAAAATGAACGTTCCCTATTCCCTTGTTTCAGATACCGATTTTGTAATTTCAAAGAGGTATGGTGTATATGGTTCTAAGATGTTTATGGGCAAAGAGTACATGGGAATAAATAGGACAACGTTTCTAGTCGACAGCAACGGAGTTATATTTAAAATCTTCAATAAAGTAAAGCCCTTAGGACATAGTCACGAGGTCTTACAGGAATTTAAGTGACTCGAGCCCTGAAAGCAAGGTATTGGCTTTAATAGGTGACCTATATGTGATTCCTTTAGCGGAGGCACGTCGGCTAGATGGACATGCTCGAATCAGGAAAGTACAAATTTTTGATAGCTATACGCATGTTCGCTAGCGGGACGTGAAAATACTTAAAAGTCTCTTCCAAGTAGCCATCGTCAGCATTGATGTCTGCCATAGTATCTGTTCCTAACTTGCTAACAAATTCTGATGCTTTGAGAAGAAGTTTAGTAGCAAAAAAATTCCAGCTTTCCAGACCAATCTTAGCATTTCTTGACTTTAGGGTTGTGACCAAAACTGCAAAAGATGCAATAATGGCAAGTCTAAATTTCTGCAAATTTAATTTACTGGGATCAGTATCTGAGAAGGAAGGGACAATAAGGCATATTCTTAGTTGATATTCGTCTAGATTCTTAGCAATTCCCATTGTCTTGCCCAGAGGAGGTATTTTCCGCCGGCTCAGGTCTGCATCTAAAGATACACCCTCAAATATCCCTGACAGCACGTCAATTGTAAAGGTCCTTGTTGTTATACCATCGCTTGATATCATGCGTTGGCATTGCAGCGCGCCGTCTGCCAACTTTTGGACAATCGCGTTCAGAATGGCATCCCTCATCGACTATATCTCGAGCACTGCACAGTCTAGATGTATTAACAATAATGGCAAATTTAAACCAAGCAACTGTTATCCACTATGCAGCTCGACCATCATTGTCTATGAGGTCTTGCATTCTATGGTCTTGTAGTTACCGTCTATTTTGAGTAGGACTGTATGAGCTGATCCATATGTTCAAGGATTTTGATATGGTGGTCCTCGTCTACGATTATACTCGTTAAGACAGATCTTGTTTCAGGTTTGTCAGTCATTTCAAGACATTCTTGAAGTAGTTCTTTTGATTCTCTTTCCTCAGAAATAGATTTCTTGATGCCATCACTCGTTAAACCTGAGCTGCGACTCGCACCTTCAATATCAGACATCATCTCTGAGATATACTCTATATGTCTTAGCCCGTCGCTAAGCAGAGTACGAAAGTAGCTTCTTACTAGCGAATTTTGCACGCTACCAAGAAGCTGTATATAACGCATAAGCTCCTCACGCTCTGCATCATACTGAGCCTTTAACAAGTTGTACAATCTTTGTTTTTTTTCCAGTTGTTTAATATGAGGTTCCAACGATATGAGCTAAGATGGATATCCCCCATATTAAAGCCACCGTAACAAAATGGATTTGCGAGTACATATTGCTTGGATATAGCAAATCAACAGAATTTTCGACACTAGGATCTGATGGTGCGGGAGATGGGATTTGAACCCACGAACCCCTTAGGGATAAGAGCCTCAGTCTTACGCCTTTGGCCAAGCTGGGCGACTCCCGCTTATGCTACAACGCTTCATGCCACCAATTTGAATATTACCTCTACCAAAGTAGGCATAATCACAATTCGCTGAGCATTATGGTTGCTACATAATCATCGCTATTGTCTTATGACATATGGCAAAGGCCAATAGTTTTTATAGAACTGATGAATGGTGAGTTACATATCATGCTAGTGCCTGTACGATGTTTTACCTGCGGAAACTTGGTGGCACACAAATACGCAGAGTACACTAATAGGACTAAAGCAGGCGAGGACCCAGCTGTAGTTATGGACTCATTGAATATCAAACGATACTGTTGCAGGAGGATGCTAATCTCTAGTGTTGAGACAATTTATCAAGTCATTCCATATTACGAAGCCTTAAGAAGGAGAATGTCTGAAATCCAGTCCGAAGTAGAATAAGTTAATCCCTGAAAATCCAATCTGTCTGATGCCATTAATCACCAAGCTCAAAAGCAGAATCGTGTTTAATAGCAGGGGAAGTCAAACTGTGGAAGTCGATGTAGTTACGGATGATAGATATTTTGGTAGAGCATGTGCACCCTCCGGCGCAAGTGTCGGCAAAAACGAAGCACAGAGCTTCCCTCGAAATGACCCACAGAGAGCGATACAAACTTTTGAGTCCCACTCAAACAAGTTCATTGGTGCTGAGGCAGCAGACCCAAGGGTAGTCTTCGAAATCTTGAGGACTATTGATAATACCTCTTCTTATAGTATAGTAGGCGGCTCAGTTGCGTACGCATTGAGTCTTGCCGCAGTGGATTCAGCCGCAAAGGCCTTAAATGTTCCATTGGCCAGATTGCTCCGTAAAAACAAACCATATGAGAACCCATTTCCACTGGGAAATATTTTAGGAGGAGGGGCTCACGCAGGCCCCGGTACCCCAGATATACAGGAGGTTCTCGTCTGCCCGGTAGGCGCAAAA
>DATFBG010000060.1:0-4562 GCA_035253945.1 Nitrososphaeraceae archaeon
TCAACAAGATTATGATTTCCAAAAATGCAAACTGCGGTGACCTTAGACCAAAGAAAAGGAATGACCATGACACATTTAAGATTAGTTGAGTTCCAAAGGAAGTGAATGCAGCTATTTTTCTGCTGCGGCTATAATCGGGAAAAGTGGTAGTTGCCCTCCAGACAAGAAATAATGATATCCCCATCAGAACATAAAGCGAAGTCCATACAGGACCAAAGAGCCAATTTGGAGGAGAGAACGACGGTTTTTCAATCGTTTGGTACCATATCGACACAGATTGAGATGTAAAAATGGAGCCAATCACACCTGCTATTAGAGGAAATGCAATTGAAATTCCTAGACGCAGGCTATCTATCTTGTAAGATGCAGATAGTTTTCTCAAAAAGGAGTTTTCCCTGCCAATATGTAACTCTATTCGTCTTTCCCTATATTAGGGTGATAGGAATCTGTTGTCATACATTGCATTGCTAGGCTTTTTGTCCTACACTCATCAGAAATGAACTTGAAATAATACGATAATTATACAACAGTAAGAAATGGACCGGGTGGGATTTGAACCCACGACCTCAGCCAGCTTTCTTAGGCTGATCTCTATATTATCCAAAGTGACAGTCATCGAAAGAACCATACCGATCAAATTCCACTTGCTTCCCTTTGGTCAATATCATATGTATTTAGTAATGCCTGAGAAATGAGATTAGATTTGTTCCAGTAAGAACATCGACAAAGCATGAAATTTCTCAACATCACATTCCTGTGTTTGATGGATTGTTCTTCAAGGGGTATTGAGCGCATTCTTTAAAGCCATGATGCATATATCCTTTTGACATTCGGTCATGGAAAAGATAGAAGAGGGCTCTTCTTCTCAACCGCCAGTGCATGCCTTAGAGGCTTTAGAAAGTATAACTCAATTTCCTTTAATACAAGCGCTTGCAGGTCGAAGGTCAAGAAGATTTTGTGTTGGTGCAGAAATACCAGAAGGTCCACTGGCTTTCAAATCTAATCAAAAACCTATTCCTCTTACAGAGATGGAGCAGATGGTTGTGCTAACTTCCATGGCAGGTTCAACGGGATGGCATTACACTATCAGCTACAACGAAACTGTACGCTCAAAGCTTCCATCTTACAGTGCTGGACCAGCAGGAAGAACATTTCCATCTGCTGCTGGTTTCCATACATCTGATCTTTTCTTTACGGATGATAACGGGACATACTACTTTTCTACACGTGACTTCCATCCTCCTTCAGAGAATTACCTAGGTAAGCGGGAACAATTAGAAAATCATCTTGCCGAACACAGAAAGAGAATACGAAAGCTATCTGATAAGAGGTTGTACATTCCGAAAAAGACCCCATACATGGACCCACACAACACATGGATTGCAAACCATGAGGGCTCCACACTCATTCTTCCCGTGGTAGATTTAGCTCAGCATATGCTTGATGGCATCTGGTATTATGCTCTTGATGGGAGGGTCATATACGACGATATATCCAAAAAGCCAATTCCAGGAATAGACAAATTTCCAAATGTCATAGCCAATCCAAATGATGTCATACCTCTCTCATTCCTTGAAATGATGGCAATAGCAGAATGTTCAGCAGAGATTTCAATGTCTTGTTATGCAGGATCACTAATGCTTCAGGCTATGGGACTTGGCGGATGGGTATTCGATGGCTTGGATTGGATGGCAATACTTGGTGCAAGCGGAGACCCAAAAATACCAGGATTTGGATTCCGCTATGATACTAATGAACGATGGTCTTTACCAAATATTACTGGTCTACCAGGCGTGTTTGAAGCGTACTGTCCTCCACACTATCGTAATATGAGTGAGGCAGTTGAAGCTCTCGCAAAGAGAAAATATGGTGAAGGAGGCGTATACAATGAAGGAACACCTGGCGCATGGAAGGACAGTGCTAGAGTAAGAGGAAGTGCTCACCGTGCATCGCAAGAGTTCAAAGAGTGCGTCGCACTACAGGCTCAGTACATATATGATACTTATGGGAAATTTCCTGCAACTGTCCCAAGCATATTTGCTTTTATGTATTTACAGGCGCATCACTTGGATCTTAGCTTTTACGACCATTATTTCAAGCCAGGAGCATATTTATCTACCCATGCAGAACACATGAAAAATTGGCATTGAGGCAGTTCTTGTCAGAAGCAACTTTAAGCGCAAAACTTTCTCTACCAATAATTAGTGTATCATTTAGTCAAGAGAAATCTTAAGTTCTTGTAAGATGCTCAGTGATATTGCTAAACTTTTCGTCCGACAACTACCCAAAAATAATCTCAAAATAATGCCGTATTTCTAACACAGAAAGAAATGGACTGGGTGGGATTTGAACCCACGACCTCAGCAAAACTCTAGCCTTGTAGGTTGTCAATAGAAAGCTTGTCTGCTCCTACTCAATCAACACTTGACTATTTGCGATTCTGCAGATACACAGGAAAAAGGGTAGGTTGTAATGCCGAACCTTGTAGTGATACTTATAGAGAGACTCTATCGAATTAAAGAAAATGGAAGCAGAAACAATACTGTTCTTCATTTCAGCTCTAATAGCCGAGATAATAGGAACAATGGCAGGCTTTGGCTCATCTACAATATTTCTTCCTCTTGCCTTACTGTTTGTAGATTTCAAGACAGCCATTATTCTTGTGGCAATATTTCATCTCTTTGGGAACTTGAGCAGGCTAATTTTCTTCAGACAAGGCTTCGATAAGAGGATAATTCTTCAGTTTGGAGTACCCAGCATCCTTTTTAGCATACTAGGAGCACTTCTGATTGGAGTCCTTCCACAGCCTATTCTTAAGCTAATTTTGGGAATTTTTCTCATTACCACCTCTGCGTCTTTCTTGATAAAGCCTAGATTAAAGATACCTGCAAATACGGGCACCTATATTGCAGGAGGAAGTGCGACAGGCTTTATCACTGCATTGGTAGGAACAGGAGGTGCTCTGAGAGCTACCCTTCTTCAGGGTTTTAACATAGAGAAAGTAAAGTACATAGCCACTGCCGCAACTATAGCTCTAGCGACTGATGCAACACGAATACCTGTCTATATATCACAAGGTTTTCTAACACAACAGCAGTATTTTCTTTACATACCTATACTATTTGGAATAGCGATTGCAGGCTCTTTTGTGGGAAGAATGATAGTAAAGAGGATTAACCAAGAGCTTTTTAGAAAGATGGTATTGATTGCAATCATACTTGTAAGCATAAAGTTCATCATTGATGGAGTGTTAGCACAATAATAATTTTGTCCGATAGGATATATTGTACAAACAGTTGGATACGGCATTGACACTGCTGTTAGATTTGTTCGACAACTTCCTAAAATACGCTCAATTTGATACCGTAGTTTCCTCACAGAAAGAAATGGACTGGGTGGGATTTGAACCCACGACCCAAGCCAACTCACCGATGGGCATCTATGACGATTGTCTTTCTAATCTCTTTTTGTATTCGTTTCAGTCACTTTCCATTCTTTTTCTCCTTCTTCTCATTATTGTCATTTACTCTTGTTCTCGATGTGTATTCTTTGTAGTTGACATCCCATAACAAATTAAAGAATCGCATCATTTTGATTCCTACTTGCAACTCTTGTCGACAGCGCAGTGAATGAAAATAAAGAGGTCATTAGCAAATTATGCAGACTATTGCCCTGTTTGATATTGCGATATTCTTGAGATAATTACATTGAATGAATCATGAGAAGAGGTTGTAATATGTTGTTGCTCTGATGACTCACAGTTGAATATTATCAAAGTTTATGCTGAACCAAAAATGAACAATCCCTGAAGGCGAGAAACCTAGAAGAGAAATAGGAACCTGGTCATTATCCCACATTAATATTGCTCACAGTGAATTCAGAAAATTCGAAAGAAAATCAAATATTCATAAGTAACGTCAAACATGGCTAGACTATTCTAGGAGTTGCCTTTGGCACCACCATCAGATGTCACACCTCCAAGTTCTCCTGAACACCCTCACCAGCATCAACTGGTGCGCTCTCTAGGTCTATTAGACATTATTATGGTTGGAATCGCAGCTATGATAGCTGGAGCCATCTTTATTCTCATTGGTCCTGGAATAAGCTTAGCAGGCGGTGCAGTTATCGTTGCTTTCATAATCAATGGAATGATTACGCTCTTTACTGCTATGGGATATGCAGAGCTGGGTTCTGCAATGCCAGAAGCTGGTGGCGGCTATCTTTGGGTGCGAGAAGGGTTGCCTCGTCCTAACGCCTTTATTAGCGGCTGGATGGCGTGGCTTGCTCA
Source organism: Nitrososphaeraceae archaeon (assembly GCA_035253945.1). Lineage (GTDB taxonomy): Archaea > Thermoproteota > Nitrososphaeria > Nitrososphaerales > Nitrososphaeraceae > TH5893. Next base: position 4,289 of record DATFBG010000060.1, read on the forward strand.
TTCCGTTGCAGGTAGCCTTTATGCAGTAGGATTTGCTTCATTTTTAAGCAGTTTGCTTGAAATGCTTGGTCTTGTTGTCACTGAGCCACTTTTGGGCATAGTTCCAGTTGAAAAATTAATGGCTGTAGTGTGTGTTGCAGCCTTTACTTATATCAATATCAAAGGCACTTCAGAAACTGGAAAAACTGGCAACATCATAACTTTCATACAGCTTGGAACTATTGGTGCATTAATAATTGCTGGCTTTTGGAGCATGTATCTTCATCCTAACTGG
>DATFBG010000061.1:0-10034 GCA_035253945.1 Nitrososphaeraceae archaeon
CTCGGCTGAACTTCCTGTTCAAATGAATGCTGCCAAGAGGCAGCAATTTAGATGGGCCAAAGGTACAACTCAGCTAGCAATAAAACTATTAGGTGATATATTACTGTGCAAAAAGATACCGCTGGATACGAAATTCCAAGCATTTGTCCAGCTGACGAGACATATTGTGTATCCCCTATTTCTTGCCCAGTTCATTATTTTTCCGATCTTGCTGAACCTAGATATTGCAACCCACCGCGTCAACTGGCACCCATATTTTGGGCTGATTCTATATATTTTGCTAGGTCCCTTAACTTACATGTATATTATTAAAAGGATATGGCCGACCCAATGGATGTCAAAGGCAAAGCAATATTGGATCTTGATTTTATTTGCGGTGGGCATTTCTATCAATAACACCATAGCTGTATTTGATGCCATGTTTAGCAAAAAAAATGAGTTTCTAAGAACCCCGAAGTTTGGGATAAAGTCAAAAAATGATAAATGGAAGCACAAAGACTATGTATTACCGTTCACTAGAACAAGCCTGCTGGAGATTTTCTTTTCACTGTACGGATGCTTGGCTGTCTTTGTTTGCATTTATTCAGGTAATATTTTCTTTCTTCCAATAGTTACACTACAGACGATAGGGTTTGTATACATAGCCTACCTTAGTATTGCCGACTCTTGGGAAAAAGCCGCGATTTTGGCTAGAGGTCAACTTCAAATTTCTCAATCACGCTTAGCCGTAACTGCATATTCGGGAACTATAAATAACTTGGAGGACAAAGTATTAACAGGCCCATCGAGAAAAGGCATGTCTTCAAGATTTCATCTGGATCGGAGAAGAACCTGGTATGTGGTTCGTTCGAATGCTCTGCTTTTAGCTTTTGTTGCCTTACTGTCTAGTGGGATAATTAGTGCCCTCTACGGATATCACAGTTCAGTTTATCCTTTGGACAAAGCCGCAGGATATTTGTCGCGAGCACAGGCTGCGCAGACGCCGCAGTTGATACTAGTATATTTAAGCGAAGTAAAGGGACTAATCCCTCCTGATGGCAACCCCGTCTGGACATTTCCCAATCCTAAAACGGACTTTAAACTTATTTTTGAGGAGATAACCGCTATGCAGGAAAGGGCTCTAGCCATTTCCCATATAAAGCCACATAGTGCGGCCTATAATACTGCGCTTGAAGACCTTCATGCATCTATTAGAATTATTGAAATGAATTTGATCGAAGCACAACCGTACATCTATGGAAGCCTCAGTAACATTGCTTTCAGTGGTATCTGGATTGGGTTAATCTTGTTAGCCTATAATTTGGTCAGAAGAAATAAAAAAAGAATCAGGGAAACGGAACTCTAATAGATACAATTCTGCTATATTGAAAACTATAAGGATGAACTTTCATATCTTCCTCTTCCACTAAAAAGTTCTGCTTATCTATAGGTGGTCAGCTACCCTAGTCCTTTCATCAAACTTCAGAAAGACGGCTCATCATCCCTCCTATATGCCTACTTAGAGACTAATAAGGCTATTCGGAGAACTAAATTTTTGTCAACAACATAACATAGAATTGACTTTTGGATTTAAATAGAAATTAAAATTTTGTATCTTGTGTCTAATAGCGAGATAATAAATAGAATCTCTCTAGGTGGGACAGACGGAGTAAAAAAGGTTGAATTGAGAAAGGAATTTCAGAATGCCCCCATAGACGATGTAATCGAGTCATTGCTCACAAGTGGTGAAATAGTAATGGATAAGAAAGGCACAGCATATTATCTTTGGCGAGCAGACAACTATTTGGAGTACTTGTTGACAACTGATAGCAAATTTAAGTTATTGTATAGCGGTATAGAAGAAGTGAAAATCCTCTTAGAAAATAGCAATAGACACAGTGCAGCTATTGCCGACTCTATTAAAGCCCAGGACCGTTTTAACGATACGCTAAACATATCTGAGGATTATGGTAATTCACATAACCATGGGTTAGAATCGGATCTGGTAAATAGCTTTGATAAAAGTAAATTCAGACAAGAGTTCGATCTCGCTCTCAGAAGACACTCAAATTCATCAGGGTGGGTCCCGCTATCAACTATTAGAGAGGACATGAAAAAAAAATACAATCTCAAACATGACGAATTTTACGCCCAGGTGGAGAAAATGACAAACGAAGAATATGACACATACGAACTTTCAACTGGAGGCGTTGAAGGCATTACAGTTAGGGGATTACTTCACGGCTTTGTGAGGTGTATCTAATGTATCCATATAGTCTGGTTAAGAACCCTTTTCCTAGTGCTCCTACGCCTGGAGAGTCTGATATCTTACTCTTAGGGGGAAAAAGACACAGGAAATCCAAAACTACCATCGTATCCTGCATAGAGGAATTGAGGGATAAGATGAAGGAAGATCATAACTCGAAGCAGTTTCGCCTTATTACTGTGATTCACGATGTAGGTTCGGGCAAAACGCATCTAGTTCTGCATCTTAGAAACTGCGGTGAGTTATTAGATAAAGCTGTTATCTCCTTTACTGACTTATCTCAACTCCATCCAAGGACGACCAACAACTTTTATAAAGGGATGATTGCAGGTTTTCGTAAGCAGCATATTGATGACCTCAGATATGCCATACTGGATTATTTGCGTCTAAAAGCAGAGAGAGAGTATGACAAGAAAGCCAAAAGGATTTTCAGGTACAACTTATGGGACAAAATGAAGTCATTTAGTTTAGAAAACAAAATGCAGCTAATACTAGACAATAAGATTAGTCACAATGAGATAGCCTTGCATGAAGTACTGGCAGGGCATTTCTCAGCCGCAGAAATGACTTTAATCCAATTGATTTTAAGCAGAAAATTCCAACCAAGTCTTTTAGAAATTAACAGTGTGGAGGAATTCATTACAAATGTTTGCGCTCTTACGAAGCTCAACTTTGTGTTCCTTAATAGAGTCAGCGTCTTTGAGATTGATGAATTTGATTCGGACAAACATTCAATGGATATTCTAAAGGCCCTGATAAACGCGCATATGCCTTCCGCTTTACTGTTGCTAGTTTTAACACCATCTGCTTATGAAGAAATAAGAAAGACCAGTCCCTCGCTATTTGATAGGCTTGAAAAAGCTAATTACAAGATTGATCTCGCTGGATCAAATACCCTCGATGAGATCGGTGACATAATCCTTGAATATATGAATTCTGGTCCAAAAGATAAAGCAATGACCAATTCAGAACGAGATGATCTTCTTGCTAAAATAAAAATATTATATGATGAGTTTCCAGATTTTCGAAACATAAGATCCATGATTAATGTGATGTACCATGCTGTAGAGGCTGCTGCAAAAAGTAGTTCTCAAACAATAGATGAACAAGTTCTGGATCAGACAATCGCGGCTGTATATCCCGGCCTCAGGTTGAGAGAAAGCATTATGGATGTACCGGTTTCTGAGTTTATGAAAATTGCTCAGGAATCTAAGAATAATGAGATGATCAAATCTAGAGTAAAGGTAGCAATAAAGGCTCTTTTAGATTGTGCGAGCAATAGCAGGAAAGTTCGCAGGGCTTCACCTCTGCAAGCAAACGGTAGCTTTATCGAAGTTGTATATGATGACTTTGTTGGCAAGAAGACAGCCGTTGAGTTTTCAATAGACGGAGGAAATGTGGCATTCCTTGAAAGTACGCCGAATATAAGCGCCTTCAACAATGCAGTAAGGAACAATGCTAATAATAGGAGTGCAAAGAATATGCAGCATGATACCTCTTGTATTATAATCGATCGACACAAGCTGGTAGATCTAATTTATTTTAGTAACAAGTACAGAAACAATCAAATCAAGCAGGACGATATAGAAAAAGCACTAGCTCTCGGAGAATCAATTAAGCTCTGCTAAACCTTTTAATTGCTTATTTTTTATCTATCATGCAGCTCACAAAACTCTTTTAAGAGAGGATAACGTTTCCTCGATTGTGGACAAAAAAGACTACTCTCATAATGAAAACTGCAAATACTACCAGACATCAACAGAAGACTTGTTTAGGTGTAATATATGCGGAAAGAATGCAGAATATGTCATACAGCTAGAATTAGTAAAAGAGAGAAGTAACTATAATATAATCGAACCTGACGATAATATGCCCTTTTATCTTTGCAAAATCCACGAGTACATATACAAGAAAATGAGAACCAGTATTGAATTAAAAAAATACTTTGAAGAGACAATTAAATTAAATCAATAAGACCTTGTAAGTTTGCCCACCTGCTACTAGTTATTAGAAGAGAATTTCAAACGAGAAAATGAAAGCTATGAAATAGGAAAGGTTTGAACATATAAGACATTTGGAAAACGTTTGTAGTTAATTTCTCATCTAATGTTTTTCCACAATTATAAGTATCCTTTGTCAACCTCTGGATGACCTGCGTCAGTTTGGACATCCATGGATATTCTCTCCGCAAGCTAATCAAATCCGCCTTTTCAGCCTAATTCTGGATTTATCTATAAGATTAAGCCCTATCTTTAAAGATTAGAATGCGACAGCCGGGATTTGAACCCGGGTTACCAGATTGGCAATCTGATGTCCTAGACCAAACTGGACGACTGTCGCTCTGATACTGGACATGATAAGACGATATTAAAGCATAACTAAGCATAAGCATTTTTGTAATGGTTGCTTGAGGAGCAAAGCAACTGCTTCTCTTGAGTGGTTGAAGCACATTGAAAGAAGAGAAATTTAATCGGTTTGGCTGCTGTGCTAGATATTATGAGAAAGATAACGCGGTTAGGTCCTACGTCTGGCAGTTTTGCGACTTGGTTAAGCGTCATTTCTGAGGCTATTCTATCGTTTCTTGTGTTGGGTTTATTGATGAGGATCGTAATTCCATATGGCTCTGCATTACTTCAGCCCTTTTATAATATATTTGAAGATAAAAATAAAGTTCCTTTCCTGTGACACTTATTCATTTATAGTTTGGTTGTTAGATCAATACCCATGCTTTTTAGCTCAGTCATGGAAGAACTGAGAATGAATATAGATAGTAATAGATCGGTAATTGAGTCAAGTATTAAGAAAAACCCTGCTCTTGCTTTCTATAAGGTCAACGAACTGGCTCACTTTGTAGGCAGGCGGTACAATATGGAAATCTACATTCATTTTCCTGACAGCTCGAAAATTAAAGATGTATCTTCATTTGGCACAGAAAACCTAGGCATAATTATAGATAAATCCAGGAAAAAATTTCCAATCCCCAAAGAAGATATCAAAAGAAAAGCGCTTGACATGAAAGACTTTATCGAAGCCAAAGATGCCTATATGTATGAGGATAAAGAAGGGCTTCAGGTGTCAGTAATATCTGGGAGATTGGAGATACAACCGGGTATGGTCCATCTGTGGTGCAAGATAGACAGAGAAGTTATTAGCTTCGTTGATTGGTTAATGCAGTACGTATATCTCGTCAGGAAATGCTGAACCCATTTCCAACTATCGCGCATGAGTTAACCTGCGGCTCAGTTTTCTTTGCTCTGGCCAACATTTTTCATTTCATTTGTTGTATGCCCCTCGACATATTAATACCGCCTCTTATTATGATCCGAAATGGTAACTGTATTTAAGTATACGTAAAACCTCAAAGGAGCTTGTTTATCAGCGGTAGGATATGCGTTAATCTGTGCATTTTTGGTCATGTCTTAGATTTAAATAGCCAAACTCGACTAACAAGATTATGTCAGAACTACCACAACAAAATCAACAAGTACAGAGAGAGGGAACTCGAGACGCAATCTACATAGGTAAAAAACCCTTAATGGCCTACGTAACATCCACCCTTATTCAACTTGCCAACCAACCTTCCGTAACGATCAAGGCAAGAGGATTGAGCATTGGAAGAGCTGTAGACGTGTCTCAAATCATCCTCAAGAGAATGGAAAATGCGGGGTACAAAGTTGGCGAAGTAAGAATCGGCTCTGAGACAGTCCAATCAGAAGACGGTAGGACGAGGAACGTTTCCACAATCGAAATTGAAATCAAGAGAAAATAAGGTGTAGTAGGCAGGCAGCCATTACCCACCTCTTTGTTATTCATTACACCTAAAGACTTCAAACTCTATGCAGCACGGAACGGCCGCACTTCTTCTTGCCCATCTAAATCCAGTGACCAATACTCACATCCATATAATATCTTACTTGGAAAGCTTGTATAACACCGTCTATATTTTTCCTGTTAGATTCGTGGAATGCGACCGGGAAATTAACACAAAAAGCTTTCCTTTTTCTTATGATCTTAGAAGAGCTATGATAGAATCGGTATATAGAAACGCACGCAGGATAATCGTACTCCCAGATTATACATTCTATGCTCCATTTCTAAGGTATCTACCACCACTGATTTCCCCATATTCGTGGATACTTCGAAATAACATAATCAGAAATGTCTCAGAACGCAAGTTAGTAACATATACTGGTGACTTGGTGGAAAGAATTGCGTTGAAATTATACCATCTAAATCCTGTGAAGGCTAACAGAATGGAAGTTTCCGCCTCTTCAATCAAACAAATGATGTACGCTCAAGCAAGAGAAGAGAAGAACTCGAAATGCCATGGACAAGAAAATTACGAAAGGTGGCAGAAGAATGTACCGCTAGGAGTTTCCCGGATAATTAAGGACAATTGGGCCCTCGTCAGTAGGTTTGCTTCATCTCAGGATCGAACTCTCAAAATTCTGGGCATGAAGTTTCCGATTCAAGGATTCTTTTAATCTCGAAGATTTTTATAATCCACGAATTGTTTTTGCTATCTATGAGGGATAAGAGCGCAGAGTTCGTATGGTTTGATGGCAAGTACGTGAAATGGGAAGAGGCAACCGTCCCAGTTATGGCACATTGTCTTCACTATGGGACTGCCGTCTTTGAAGGAATACGCGCCTATGGGACTGGCAACAATTTGTTCATCTTCAGACTTGAAGACCATATGAAAAGGCTCCATCGCTCAGCCTCGGTTTATTGTTTTGAGGTGCGTAACAGCGTAAATGAGTTATGTGACGCAACCCTGAAGCTAGCGCAGAAAATTATGATGAAACGTTCTTGCTATATACGCCCACTCACGTTTGTGGGATTACATGGAATAGATCTTAACGTTAGCAGAGATTCACCAACTCATACAGTTATCATAATTTTTCCGTTTGAAAGGTACTTTAGAGAAAAAGGTATAAGGGCATGTGTTTCCTCTTGGAGAAGGATTCAAGATAATTCCACTCCACCTCTTGCAAAGGCTGCGGGCAATTACCTCAATTCTGTTCTTGCTACACAGGAATGTAAGCGAAATGGCTATGATGAATCAATAATGCTAGACACCCAGGGATATGTTAGCGAGGCTTCTGGAGAGAATATCTTTCTAATAAAAAACAACAAAATAAGCACACCCAGTATTGCAAATTCTTCCTTGGAAGGGATTACAAGAGATACTGCAATCACAATTGCTCAGAGATTGGGCTATGAAGTAGTAGAACGCCCTATTACCCGAACTGAACTCTATATGGCTGATGAACTATTTCTCACTGGTACAGCAGCAGAGATCATAGGTATAACCCACCTAGATGGCAGATCCATTTCTGATGGCAGAGAAGGACCAATTACTAAGATTATTCGAGAAATGTACGCTCAAATTGTGTATGGCAAAGTCGACGAGTACATGGAGTGGCTAACGCCTGTATGGTAAAGAAGATCAATGAATCAGAATTGCATTTGGCAGTAATTGGTGTTGGAGGCTGGGGAAAAAACCATGTGAGAGTCCTTGCTGATCTCGGGGTTTTGACTGCAATATGTGACTCAGACCAAGAGCGAGTAAGAGAAATTGCTGCAAAGTATGATACGCGGTGTTATACATCTCTTGATGAAATGCTTAGGGATGATCTAGGATTGCATGGCTGTGTGATCTGTACTCCTACAAAGACTCATTTCTGTATAGCAAAAAAAATAATGGAAAATAGCATCAATGTATTCGTGGAGAAGCCCCTGTCTTTTTCTTCAGCTGAATGCGAAGAGATGATTAGAATAAGTATGAATAGAAAGGTTCTTTTAACGTCTGGTTATATAGAGAGGTTTAATCCAGTAGTCCAAGACGTTAAACATATTATAGAAAATAAGACCTATGGAGATCTATTGATGATGGAATTCCACAGAGAAAACAGGATGCCACTGCATATCAGAGACGTGGGCATAATTTATGATACTTCAGTTCACGATATTGACACTGCAATGTTCCTGTTTAACTGTAGGCCACACGTAATTTTTGCCCGAGCAGGCGCCAAGTTTCATTCCTATGAGGATTTTGCTACAATAATGCTGGGATTTGAGGATCAAAAGGTTGCAATTATAGCATCAAATTGGATTACACCAAAAAAAGTAAGAACTTTTAATGCCGTATGTACCGAGGGTATAGTCTCAGGAGACTTTATAACTCAAGAGATAAGAATTGACGAGGCGACACGTACGGTAACCCCACGCCGGGACAAGCAGCTTGTAGAACCTCTCACTTTAGAATTGAAAAGCTTTATAGATGCTATACAGGGAAAAACCGATGAATCTTTGATATCGGCTTCAGAGGCTTCTAACGTGACGAAGGTTGCAGAAGCGGCAATCTTGTCCAGCAAGACTGGTTCCCCAATATATCTAGAGTTAAAATAAGATGAAGAAGCATTTGTTGGACATTTTGGCATGTCCCATTGACAAGTTCTATCCACTTGAGTTACATGAGCTAAACACAAGGAAAGAGTACGAGTGTGGTACCAATGGAGAAAAAGAAGAGTTGGTTATAGAAGAGGGAATCCTTTTTTGCAATCAATGTAGTAGATTCTATCCCATTATTGATGAAATCCCCATAATGCTTCCGGATGAACTACGGGACCGAGATAAAGATCTTAAATTCTTAGAGAGATGGCGTGACAGAATTCCGAATAGAATTATTAGAGATCCCCGGCCATACTAAATATTGAAAAGGTTCAAAGTTGAAATCAACACTAATGGATAACCGAAAGGAGGATAATTCTTCTGAATAAGCCAAGTGTTATCAATTATGTTTCTAACACAGCTACAATAGGAAAGAATGTAAAGATATGGCACTTTGTTTATGTGGGAGACAGAACTAGGATAGATGATAACGTGATGATAGGCTCTCTAACGCATATAGACTACAAGGTCAGCATCGGCGAAAATACCCGTATAGAGGGATCAGTGTATATTCCTCCATTGACGATCATCGGGAAAAACGTATTTATTGGCCCAGGAGCCACTTTCACGAATGACCCCTATCCGATGAGTCCCAAAATGAGCGGCGTAATTGTTAACGATGGGGCTATAATAGGGGGCGGGGCAGTAATTAAAGCAGGTGTTATAGTAGGCTCGAATGCGGTGGTCGCCATGGGTTCCGTGGTTACTAGGGACGTGCCTGCAGAAGTGGTCGTAATTGGATGTCCTGCGAGGATAAAATATTCCAGAGATGAATATAATAAGAAGCAGCAAAAGTGGAATTCTTCATAGTAAATCAATTTTGTGAATTATATTCTGAATAAGATTATGATATTCTAAAATGGGACTTGAGTAAGTATCCTTAGCATAGTGTGTGTAGTTAGTCAACCCCAGGGGCAGGAAACTCGAAATCTAAAATGAAAGTCAATTTTATAGACTACACATCATAATACAGCTACACAATAGTTGTAGTATAATACTTAAGAATTTGAAAATGCTATGAAGACGATCCTGATGTTGCTTGTTGGTCTTGAAGTCTACGAAGACCTTTTCGTTTTTCGGAAAGGACACAATATAGTACGCGGAATTCCTTAATCGGACAATTGAAAAGAATTTCTGAAGCAGTTGAATTTGCCACGTAAAATTTTCTGAGTTTTCGCCTTCCATGAACCCAGCCAAGCCCAATTTTAATGAAGAAAGAATTTTCTATGCAAGAAAATTATCAAACGATATGACATGCAGGATTTGCGAGCATAATTATGGAATCGGATACGTGGTTTCTTTTAGCTTTGACATCTTCAAGAACGTTTCTTGAGCA
>DATFBG010000062.1:0-5921 GCA_035253945.1 Nitrososphaeraceae archaeon
TCCGAGGCGCTGGACTAGGAGTAAACCAGAATTCTAAGCCAGTCAGCTTCTGCACTTTGTCTTCTCCCTCAACCACATCCTTACTTTTTTCCAACCACTCCTTTCTTGCCTGAGACCTTTCCCATTTCAGCAAGTTACTAAGAGTATTGAAGCGAAAAATTATTACATATTCTGGCTTAGATTGCTCCACTGGCCTAATAACATCTACACCAAGGTGACCTTCAAACTTCAAAGATTCATGTACTATACCATCCATCCAGTCTTCAAACTCCTTGATTTTGCCTTTTTTGGCAGTCCTAGTTACTATTACGGTGATAGGCCCCTCGTCCTCCTGATCGCGAGTTAAGATCATAGTGGTATGGGTCTTATTTCAACAACAGATAACTAATAACTTTACAATGTTATTTTATTATTATTCTTCGCCGGACGAGCTTTGCTATTTATTACGTAGTATTGTGAAAACGAATTAAGATACTATCTTCAAGCAATACTTTTTATTTCGATATATATAAATTGTCCACGAGGAGACGCAGCTTTGAGGTGCTGTCTGAATGGCTAGGTCACAGAAGCCCGACCTGATGACTATTGAACCTTATGATGTTTCTTTTGCCGAAATTCGAACCGATGAGAAATGGTTAGAGACAGTTCAAAAGGTTGCAACCGCTATTAATGTTCAGTTTACTGAGGAATCTTCTAACCAACTTCCCTTTGTTCCCTTCAAGGAATTTGAAAACCTGCTCAGAGAGGAGAAGGTCTTCCTATTTGGCCCCAGTGGATGTGGAAAATCTCGTGCTATAATTGAGCTCCTCCGCAGCAAGAAAGGAAGTTATGACAGGATATTTGTAATTAATCCATCCAACCCTGCAGGATTGGATTCTCGAAGAGAGAATATCTCTATACTCTCGCAACAATTTGGCAGGAAGGACCTTGTTATATGGGATAACTTTCCAGATGGCTTAGTCAAACGAGATCTCGAAAATGCGTTTGGTGCTCTAGAAATAGTAAATTCTCGATCCGTTCAGAATTTGTATATTTCTCTCAAACCAACATATTTGGAAATGTATCGAGGCCTGACAACAGGCATTCCTGAGCTCTATGTGCACGAAATTGCATGTGACCTTGCTACCATGAAGGCTTTAACAAAAGCATATGGAATGCAAGTCGAACAGTACAGAGAAGTTTTTGAGAAATACATATCTCCCAATTTAGACACCATAGCAAGAGCTCTCTGGCAGAAACAGCCTCTACCTCTTACTGTAGTCGACTATTACAAAGCATTGGTACACAAAACGATGGCGCAGTCGCAAGCAACTGTCGATTCGTCGAAGTGTCTATTAGTAGCAGAAGAATGGTCACCGGTTCACGATTACTTTGAAAGACAATTTGAGGTCATGAAGAACATCCAGGGACGAGAACAGGATGTGGATTTTCTTTATATTCTACGTTTCTGCTATGAGGCAGGATTTAGCAGAACGCAGGCTTCAATTGTTAGATTGCAAAAGGCCATCTTTGGAAGTAATGTACCTGCAGAGCCTACTCGAAAAATGGGGACATGGGTTTATCTCTCGGGTCAGAATTATGCTATGCACGATTCAGCGAAGAATGCTGTTAAACTTACTGATTATGCAAGGATGAAGATCGTTTCATATCTAACAGATCAATTTTTGGAGATTGCTCCCAAAGGAGATGGAGAGCTTTACACTCTAGGTCTTTTTCTTGGCAAGAATATACAATTCGTTCCAAATGAAACAGGTAGAAGGACTGTTCCCGACCAAATTTACGGATTTATGAAGAAAAATGCAATCTTTGAACGGGCATTTGGACGAGGTGTAGGAGAAAATTTTGAATTACTCGATGAACCCCTTCAGATGTTGATTCTTGAGCATGTTGACACTCATATAGAGTTCGGTGTAGGATTGGCTGACAGCTTGGGTGAACGTTTTATCGAGCTAGACGATAACAATCGAAAAAGGATCCTGAAGAAGACCTATCATGGCATGCTCTTTGCAAGGTATTTTGGACAGAGTGTTGGCCGCTTATACGGTCGACTATCGAATGAACTACAGTCCATTGTTGTGTCTCACTCGGAAAGGAACCCCCAGTTTGCGGACGGGCTAGGAATGGGCCTCGGTTATATTTATGCAACATTAGAGCCGGCACTACAACATGAGATAATGCGCAAAGCAGAGAAGAGTTTTGAAATCTCTCGAGGTCTAGGATTTGGATTTGGCCTCACATTTTCCTTGTTGCAAGAAGAAGATGCCAAGAATATGGTATCAATAGCAGACAATAACTCTGAACTTGATATGGGCCTTGGAATGGGTTTGGCGGTAAGCTACTCAAATCTTTCTGATGAACTGCGCAAGTTTGTACTTGATAGAGTGGCTAGAGATTGCTTGTTTGCAATGGGGGCTGGAATATACGGTGCATATTTTTACAAAGAAGCCTGTCCCAAAGACCTGTTCATATTGTTGCATAGCAATGGAATGATCTCCTATGGACTTGGGCTTGGTTTTGGGATCACCTATTTCTATCTTTCAGCCCAGTTTCAATCAGAACTTGAGCCTCTGCTAAAGACGAATGTTAGACTGGATGAAGGCTTTGGGGTAGGTATTGGCCTTGTGCTGAAGCACCTTCCTTTAGAAGTCCAAGAAAAGTTCATTAGTAAAGCCTCTGCCAGCAATGCTTTCGCAGCCGGCTTAGGTTATGGCCTTGGGTTTACGTGGCAATATATTGGTGACACCTTAAGGCAAAGGGGATTAGCCTTTGCAAACTCAAATAATGACTTTGCACAAGGACTCGGCATTGGTCTTGGAGCTCATCTTGACTATCTAAAACCTATATTCTTCAATGAAATTATTTCCATTGCTGATACAAATAGTGAATTCGATAGAGGGTTTGGAGTGGGCGCTATATGGGCTTGGCCGTATCTCAGTGACGGTGCTAAACATACTATAATTGAAAGAATGAAAACGAGAGGTGAATTTGCAAGTGGCATAGGATTTGGATTGGCAAGAATCATACAGCATCTTTCAATTAATGAGAGAAAACAGATGCTTGACCGGCTAGCTTGGGATCCAATGTTTTCAGAAGGATTGGGAGAAGGAACAGCACAATTTCTTTGGACTATCTATGGAGAAGCCAATAAGCACGAGTTCATCAAACTAGCCAGAAGATCTCCAGAAATCTCTAAAGGGCTTGGCACCGGGCTTGGGTTCATGTATTCGTACTCAAAGAATGAACTGGACCATGACTCGTATAAACATATTTTCAAAATGGATCCAAATTTTAGGAAGGGTCTTGGCATCGGTATGGGAAGGGCGTACAAATATCTATCAGAGGATGCCCAACTGGAGGCATTTCGCATTTCAGAAGAGGACGTAGAATTTGCAATTGGGTTTGGCCAAGGTTTAGGTAGAATATACAACCAACTTGAAGACTCACAGAAGCGGCTTGTCATGTCTTACATAAATGATGAGGATGCAGGCTTTTCTAGGGGTCTTGGTATGGGATTTGGAGCGGTGTTTTCGTACCTTCATGAAAATGTAAAGAAAGACATACTTCTGCATATTCCGTATAATAAACAGCTTTCCATAGGTCTTGGGGTAGGACTTGCAATGCATATTTCATATCTATCTGAAGCATTAGCCTTCAAGATATTTGAACTTGCAAGAAACAATTCATTTCTTGCATTGGGTCTTGGCCAAGGATGCGGAATTATGTTTCCATATCTATCACAAAGCACAAAGGATTCGTTATTATCTTCTCAAGTCAGCATAGATAGTTTTTCCTTAGGCTTCGGTATTGGGATTGGCAGGATTCAGACCTATCTAAAGACCAGTGTTTTTGAGGAAGCGGCCGAATTCACTAAAAGCAGCAATTTTGTAAAAGGATTCGCAATCGGGCTTGGAAGCATTCCTGCAAACCTGTCTAAGAATCTATTACTCAAGATTTTATCTAAAACAGCAGCAGACGACGGATCTTTTGCAAAGAATTTTGGCTTTGGTATTGGGCATATCTTCTCACTACTAGAGGATGACAAAAGAAAAGAGATCATAGAAGTAATGAGGCAGAACGAGGAATATTTTCTTACAGGTCTGGGCGAAGGTCTTGGATACCATCTTCCCACCACGGGTAGTCGGCTTGTTGGAGAGGTTATGCACACGATGGGTTCTGTGAATCTTGCGAGAGGAGTCGCTCGAGGAGTTACAGAGAGCTTCATGTACCTAAACCTCGCAGAGGTGCTTGGAGTACTTGAATATGCACGATTTAATCCTGAATATGGTAAAATTCTAGCAGAAGGACTTGCAGATAAGTTTACATCCCTAGATGAAGAAAAGCAATCCTGGATTCTTGATGCACTTCAAAAGGATAGCCATTTCTCTAGGACGTTTGCTAAGATGATCCAAAATAATCTTGCGTACATATCATCTCAGACACGAGAGCGAATAAAGGATTTGGCAGCTAGATTTCCACATCTTGAGATTGCCCTTGAAAAAGAGAAATGATGAATGATTGATGCATCGCGACTCACACGATGACGAAGGCATTAGATTTGCCGAGTTCCCCCTAGTAGGGTTGTCAACACGAGCTAGAACAAACTGGAACGTTGGAACAAAAGAGATTTCCTTTTCAGGGGAGGTGCAAAATTACTGCGTCTGCTTTATTGACATCATAGGTTCTACTAAAATATCATCTGAGCTCACTCCTACTCAATTAAGCAGATATTATGAGCTTTTTTTAAACACGATTGCCCTTATCGCAACAAATTTTGGAGCAAAGATAGTAAAAAACGCAGGTGACGCACTTATCTTTTACTTTAATGATACTGGCGATCTAAAGAACATTACAAAATTCAAAAATGTACTGGATTGCTGCCTCACAATGGGAACAGCAAGCAATACACTCAACGCCAAAATGCATAGTGAAAAATTGCCTCCAATACAATATAGGATAAGTGCAGATTATGGTGAGGTTTCAGTTGCAAGATCTGCATCATCTCAAAGCGAAGATCTCTTTGGCTCTGCAATGAATATTTGTGCCAAAATGAACTCCAAAGCGAAACCCAACGGGCTCGTTATTGGCGAAAACCTCTTTGAGATAGTAAAGGGATTGGGTGAGTACGTATTTGTCCCTTCTAGTGAGAGACTCATTGGTGTAAAAGGCGAGTATGGGGTATATCATGTTGATCAAAAAGAAAAAAGGGACTTGATTAACCCGTTTGAGAGAAGAGCAAGTTAACTTAACTAGAGGTAGAAGGGTCAATAGCGAATAATACTAGTGGTAGCAATTGAGTCCTATCTAGAGGTAAACCGCTGGAAGATAAAGTACATCATTTTAAAGTTTTGTAAGCGCATCTGCAATAACAGGAAGAGAAGAAGAAGACTCAAAATATAGCGGTAGTGGTTTTATGAGCTATTGACAGTAATAGTGTCACCGTCGCCCAATATCGTCGAATACGGTTCAATGTCTGTATCGTAGGAGTTCACTTCATCTCCGTCATCGTCGTCAGCATCGCCATCATCTTCGTCTTCTTCTCCATCACTCGCTCCTTCTGTCACTTCTATTGTTCCTGAACCTACAATTTCTACAACATTCTCTGTTGCTTGATCATCATCATCAGCCTCATCAGCCTCATCTTCAACAACAACATCCTCATCAGCATCAATCCCTTCCCCCGATATTAAGGCGTCATCAAATTGTTGCCCTCTTATTATAATACCTGAATTTCCGGATAAGTGGTATTCACTTGATTCTATATCAGAGAACATGTTATTTTCCACGATATTGTTTTGACTTATTGCTGCAGTAATACCATTCTCAGAGTTAGATATGACATTGTTATAGGCTATATTACCCTCAGTCACGCCATCATCTGGTACAGGGGGATTAAAGAAGCGTATTCCTGAACTGGTTCCTTC
>DATFBG010000063.1:0-6430 GCA_035253945.1 Nitrososphaeraceae archaeon
ATAATAGTATCGCCTGTACAGCCGCTCAAGAATACCTGAAAAGGAGTAGAGTGGAAGCACACATACTAGGAACAACCTTTGACGGCGAGGCATGGCGCTTCGGAGAAGAACTAGCAATGTTAGCAAAGAAGTTAATAATGAAAGAAAGACCCCTTGCTTTCATCCTTGGAGGAGAGACTGTGGTAAAAATAGACAGAGTAAATAACTATGGAGTGGGAGGCCGAAATCAAGAATCAGTCCTGGCAGCGGCAATAAATCTTCTTCAAGATTTTCATACCGACCAAGACATTACCGTCCTTAGCGCTGGAACAGATGGGATTGACGGAAATTCGGAAGCGGCAGGAGCATTTTTAAATTCGCAAGTTATATCAAATATTCAAGAAAAAAACCTTGATGCTCGGTATTTTTTGAAAACTCATAACAGCTATTGTTTTTTCAAGAAGCTAAATTCGCTGATTATAACAGGACGAACGGGAACTAATGTAAATGATATCTCGATCATTTGCAAGATCAAATAAGAATTAATCTTGTAATTCTACCATTACCACAAATCGGTTATTTACTACGTGATAAATAGCTAATTTCAGTCTATAAAACGTATACGAGATTCCGCTGATACAATTTTTTCTAATCGATTGTCTTTATCCATTATAATTATAGAGCCATCCTCATCTACATCTACTACTTTACCGGCATGGAGACTAGCCCCATCAGAAATTTGAACCGATCTACAAATTATAGGTTCAGCCCTTTCTCTCCACTTGAGTAGTATAGGATAGCTACTGTCTGTTTCGATTCTAGAATAGTGTTTATCAAACGTCTGCAATATGCATCTTATTATCTCTACTGTGTTACAAGTTGTTCCTAATTGTTCTTGTAAGGAAGTTATAGGGTAGGGCTGTTCATGATCTTGTATTTTTTTTTTAATTTCCGCCGTTTTAACGTTAGCATTAACTCCAATCCCTATAATTATATGTTCTATATAGTCTGCTTCTACAGAGGCCTCCACAAGGATTCCTGCTACTTTCTTACCTTGAATCATTACGTCATTAGGCCACTTAAGTCGCGAGTTTATTCCTGTGCATATTTCAATTGCTTCAGAAACGGCTACTGATGCACAAAAGGAAAATGACGCGATCCTGCTAGGATGCAGTGTTGAGCTGAGGATTATAGATAGCCATATTCCCCCTTCGGGTGAAATCCATGTATTCCCATGACGGCCTATGCCATTTTGTTGCCTATCTGAGATAATAACATAACCATTTAGACGCGTCATGCCCTTCATTGATATTAAACGCCTAGCAAATCCCTGGGTCGATGACAAATTTTTGAACCACATTACCCTATTGCCAATATACTTTGTTTGGAGAGAGTTC
Source organism: Nitrososphaeraceae archaeon (assembly GCA_035253945.1). Lineage (GTDB taxonomy): Archaea > Thermoproteota > Nitrososphaeria > Nitrososphaerales > Nitrososphaeraceae > TH5893. The sequence continues at coordinate 1,377 of DATFBG010000063.1, forward strand.
TGCAAGTGAATTGCTTCTTTCAGCAGCTTCCCCGCGTTACGAGACCTATACACTATACTCCCAGTCACAACGTCGAATTGATAAATGTACTCATTTGGATCTTACAGCACTCATGCCTTGAACTCACGTATATAGTTTTTCGAAGGATCTCGACCAACCTTTGAACAGCGATAGTAAGTTATTCCGTTTACCGTTACATCTTCTATTCTAAATTTTGTCTTACCTGTGATATTATTATTATCTCTGCGTGCGAGTCCCTTAGTTAATTCGAAAAGGAAGTCTGATATCCCAAGTTTTAGCATAGTATAATTGATATCCTCCTCCTTCAAAGACAATGCTTGGGAGATTTCTTTTGATGAAAACCCCTTGTCTTGATTTCTACATAAAAATTCAATTATTATTTTCTTCAAGTCTTTGTGAGCATCAAATTCTGCGGCGTCGATAGGGGGAGAAATTTTTATTCAGGTACAGATGTCTCCTCTCTATATAAGTCTGTATCGAAATATGTGAAGGTAACTCTAGTCAACTTGACACGCGACATAGAATGATAAAATCCCATTGAGCTGACTGACGGCAAAGGCATATACGAACCACCTCTACGAAGAAATCTACAATTGATAAGAAGCTGGATTAGGGCTATCAGATTAAAGTTCCTACTAGCCTCCCTAATTGCCTCTGCAATTGGTTTATGTTTTGCCTTTTGGAAATATTCTTCCTTTGATCTAAATTATGCTTTGTTGACTATTGTAGGCGTGTTTAGTTTGCACGCTAGTATAGACCTCTTAAATGATTATTGGGATTACAAGCGTGGGATTGATAAGGTTGTCAAAAGAACTAAATTCAGTGGAGGCAGCGGGATAATACCAGAAAATGTCCTTTCGCCGCAAAGCGTTTACAAAGCCGCAATGCTTCTTTTAATCATAGGCATAACCATAGGAGGTTACTTTGTTCTTTTGCGAGGGCCTGTGGTCGCAGTCATACTGGTCTTTGCAGTGTTATCGATTTTCTTTTACTCATCCAAGATAGTCAATTCTGGCTTGGCAGAGCTATTCGTGGGCATCAAGGGAGCATTAATTGTCATAGGATCTTTTTACGTTCAAACTTCGTTTATAGAATTTCCTGTCATATTTTTGGGAATGATAATTGGACTACTATCATCTTCGGTCCTCCTTATAAATTCGTTCCCTGATTATAATGCTGATCGTCTGGGAGGGCGAAGGACTGCTGTGATAATATTGGGTAAAAGGAGATGTTGCAAGATTTTTTCAGTAATTGTAATGGTAGTATATGCTATGATTTTAATAGGAATTTTCGTCAATTTCCTAAGTGTGTACTCAATTGCATGTCTCATATCTACTCCCTATTCGTTAAAGGCAGTTAGAGGACTTAGGAAGAATTATGAAGATAGTGATGCTCTGGTTCCTGCTATGGCCTCCACTATAAAGTACTCTCGCATTACTAGCCTTGTTTTGCTGATTAGCATGATAGTGCCCATTTCCTGGAAGCCGTATTTTTAATATGCTATTTCTCTACCACCGAAATACTTTTTTCGACAGTGTCTGACTCCCCGTTCTATTTTGTCAGGGATTAGAAATCAAGTTTACCACCTGCTCTGTCGGCATACGCAGCCGTCAAGCCAATTATTTCAGTATAACCTGCCAAGGAGAAAATGGAAGAAATCATGATAGAAAGGTTTTTCTATCGTAGGTCTTTTAATGGGAACTATATTATAACTTAACAAAATGTTGAAGTTTAGTTTCTAACCAATGGCACTAAAGGATCATATTATAATCTTTCTATATCTATTGTAAAGTCTGATGGATTAAGGGTGTTTCCGCAAGTCTTACATCGCCAGCCGTTTGTGCGTAATACGTCTCGTATAGGCCTTAAATTAATTATTTTTGATATTATAGTACCACACTTGCCACAAATTACCTCAGTTGATGGATATGACATCCCAACAGAATTGAGTCCAGGGAGTCTCAAAAATGAGAATGTCAAAAAGCGTTGACCAACTAAAACAAGAGCAGCGCTTGTCCAGACTCCTGATTTCATCAGCATGATATGCACTTTTGAATTCAAATAATGGAGTGGCATATGAATAGATGATAGGCGGTCTCTATACCGCTCACCACTGATAACCATATATAGATCGGATAATGTAAGTTTGGCGTGCCAGTAGATCCAGTCTGCGGTATAGAATTAAGACAGGACATTGCATTGCCTTATGAGCACAGGGGAAAGATTTTTTTCTTTTGTTGCGACGGATGCAAAAAAATTTTCATGAAGAAACCCAAGAAGTATGATAAATTTTAATGCTCAAAATTTGGCTCAATGTCAGCTGGTTTCTGAATTTAGACTATTTCCAAAAACTATAGACGGTTGTGACAGGTTTATAGATGAGTTCTTAGTCAAGGCTTAGTGATTGAAAGCTGTCTTTGTAAAGGACAAGAAAACAGTATCTATAGACGAATTGCCATCCCCTATAGTTGGGGATAGTGATATATTGGTTAGAATGAAAGCATGTGGACTTTGCGGTTCCGATCTTGAGAAAGTCTATGGTGATTATGGTATGTCGTCAGGTAGACTGGGTCACGAGCCCAGTGGTGAAGTCGTCACGGTAGGCAGTTCCATTTCAGGTTTGTCTATCGGCGACAGGGTCTTCGTACACCATCATGTCCCTTGTTATTCTTGTCATTATTGCCTGCATGGAGATCACACTATGTGCGGCTTGTTTCATTCCAGCAACATAGAACCTTGTGGCTTGTCAGAGGAAATTTTAGTTCCGGAATGGAATATTTCACGTGGAGGTGTTATGAAGCTGCCTAAGAGTATGTCATTTGAAAAGGCCGCGCTAATAGAGCCGCTGGCCTGCTGTATAAGAGCCCTCGACAAATGCAATATCCATAAAGGTGACGATATTGCTGTTTTTGGTGCAGGACCGGCAGGCATCATGCATGTTCTTTTGGCGCAGTCCATAGGTAGCGGTAAAATTTTTCTTGTTGATGTCAACCAGTTTAGATTAGATTTCGCCAAGAAACATTGCGAGATCGAATACCTTAATAATGGCAAGCAACAAAACGTTGAGGAGACAGTCAAGAGGGCAACAAACAATAGAGGAGTCGATATCTCTATTATTGCGACCAGTAGTTTACAAGCGATAGTTCAGGCCTTTGGTTTAACTCGAAAAGGAGGAAAGATTCTGATCTTTGGAGTTCCAAGGAAGGGGACACAGCTTACTTTAGACGCTGGAATGATATACACAAATGAATTCTCACTGATTCCAAGCTATGCCGCGTCCGAAGTTGAAACAAACCAAGCGTGTAGCCTCCTACACAATAATAGAATAGATGTGGAGTGGATCATTACACATCGGTTTAATATAAAACAGGCTAGAGAAGCAATCAAATGTGCACATGAAGCAAAAGATTCGATGAAAGTTGTGGTCACCACGTAACAGAATAAACTTATAAATGCTAGACCTGATCGGGAAGTTGGTTGAAGTATGGACTGGGGCATGAAAAATCGATTCTCCAAGATAATCAGTCCTGAGGATAATCGGTGCGTTATGTTAGCAGTTGACCACGGTTATTTTCTTGGTCCTACAGATGGACTAAGGGTGCCGAGAAGAACTATTAAACCTCTTTTACCTTATGCCGATTCCCTTATGGTAACAAGAGGGGTTCTGAGGACCTCGGTCAACCCTCATGCCAATATACCTATAGTCCTGAGGGTTTCAGGAGGAACAAGCATCGTCGGAGAAGACCTTTCTAACGAAAGCATAGTCGCTTCGATAGAAGAGGCGATTAGGCTAAATGTTGCTTGTCTTGCATTATCAATCTTTGTAGGAAGCAAGTACGAACATAAAACACTTGCTAATCTTTCCAAGCTGGTTGACATGGGAGAAAGATATGGTATACCTGTTCTCGCAGTGACGGCTGTCGGAAAAGAGATGAACCGAGACTCACGATACTTGGGTTTAGCCTGTAGAATAGCCGCTGAATTGGGTGCGCATATTATTAAAACTTATTACTGCCAAAATTTTGAAGAAGTCGTCGATGGATGCCCTGTTCCCGTAATAATAGCAGGAGGTAAGAAATTAGACCACGAAACAGAAGCTCTAAGGTTGGCGCACAATGCTTTGCGAGATGGAGCATCAGGGGTAGACATGGGTAGGAACATTTGGCAATCAAATCATCCAGTGTCCATGATTAGGGCTGTGCAATCTATAGTTCATTCACATGCAAATGTAGAGGAGGCATACGAAGAATTCACGAAAAATAGTCAAATTGAGACACGTAAAGAAGATACCATAAAATCTAAACATCTTCGATAATTGGGTTTGGCACAATCTTTATTAGTTATATTAACACCACATCTCATCAATATAAAATGTCTTCAAGTATTTATCGCATGGCTAAGGTATATTCTATGGTTATAAGCGCTTTTCACTTCCTAAAATTGAATTTACCCGGATAGCGTGCTAAAGGATTCTTTAGCCTATTGTTGAAGATTTGAATTAAAGTGGTGATCTACTGAACTCTTGGAAATGCTAGGTGCTGAAGCGCTCATCAAAGCATTAGAGAAAGAAGGGGTAGACGTTGTGTTTGGTATGCCTGGTGGCGCCAACCTGCCGATATATGACGCTCTTGTTGATGCCAGTTTGCGCCATATATTGGTAAGACATGAGCAATCGGCTGCACATATGGCTGACGGTTATGCTAGGACAAGGAGAAAGGCCGGAGTTTGCTTTGCAACGTCGGGACCGGGGGCGACTAACCTTATTACTGGAATAGCTACGGCCTATGCTGATTCTTCACCAATGATAGCCGTAACGGGACAGGTTCCATTAGCAATGATCGGAAAAGACGCATTTCAAGAGACGGATATAATTGGCGTTGCTAATCCATGCACCAAATATGCTTTTCAGCCTAGAGCTGCGGCGGAAATCCCGGAAACAGTAAAGAAGGCATTTTATATATCAGAAAGTGGGCGGCCAGGACCAGTTCTTATAGATGTCCCCAAGGACGTCCAGCAAGCAAGGGAAGAAATCT
>DATFBG010000064.1:0-4083 GCA_035253945.1 Nitrososphaeraceae archaeon
GCTTTTCGGCGCTCGATATTCACGTCAAACTCGATGTGTTTGAAAAGCGGGGGATGGACGGTGCTTGACATCATCCGATAGACCCACCAATGGGTCGCCCCCTCGTTGGTCTCGCCACCGTACAGGATGGTAGCAAGAGCGTCTCGTTGCTTGCCGTCCGCCCGCTCATCAATGACGGCCTGACACTCGCCGTTGCCCTTGTAGATAGGTCCCGGCCAGGCGTAGAGGAGGGCTGCGCCGAGGCCATCGAGTGCCACGTCTCCAAAGTGGCCCTTATCGATACGAACGGCCGCGAAGCCGCGACAGTCTCCGTGCGTGGGGCGGCGTGACTCGAACTGACAAGGACAGGCGTAGTCGCAGTTGCAATTGCTGAACTCGGCTCCTTCGATGTACCAGTCAACCTGTGCCATGGTGCCTTTAGTATGTAAATGTAACAAAAAGATTTATCGCTGCTATCTCCTTATTACAGTGTGCTACACAAAATATACTCCCTTGAAGAGCAGCAAGCAAGAGCCGCTAAAGCATTAAGACTTAACGGTGTCGATATAGATATTTCCATTGCCCCTGATTCTGATTCTAACTATAATTATAATTCCAAGCTGCATTATTCATGATTGTAGTTGAGTCTCCTGCGGTTTCTTCTTGCTTCCTACTTGATTTAGTATTTTGGTTTTTGTTGACTACCAGTATCCAATTTTCAAATATTTCTTTGATGTATAATATCATGATAGTAACAGAGGATAGACATATGTGATACGTCAATCAAATCCCTTTTGGTCAAGAAATATAGAGAGACAATTCCAACTCGAATTGGGAAGGGCTTAAATCATGGAAAACCTACCATAACTATATGAAAAAGGTATCCCTAAAATTTCTTAGTATTTTAAGCACAGGACTAGGATTATTTTTGAGCACTATACAGGTGTCTGCTCAACCTCCAACCGGGAGCTTAACAGATGGAGCAAACATTTCAATAAATCCTGAAGAACCACTTCCGGCTAATGGTACCGTAAGTATTAGTACAGAGGGAGCAACAAATACAGACATGAATGGGTTTCCACCCGAAGGGGTTTCCGTCATTATATCAAGTGATACTGTTACAATAACGAATCAAGCAGTTGACATTGCAACGGCTGATGGAGATGGAGATGAAGAAGGTGGGAATGGTGGAGATGAAGACACAGCTGACGAAGTTGGCGAAGAAGATGCTGGAGATGAAGACATATCTGAGAACGAATAGTGATAAAGGATTCGATCCTTATTATCTTCTTTCTATCTTTAACTGTCGTAGTGGTTAATGACTTCAAAAGAAGCACATTAGCAAAGGAAATTAAATCATGGAAAGGATTTGAATATGCTCTGCGAAAACCTAATGCTATCCTCTTTAACAAAATGTTGAAAGAATGTCTTGAGAATGAAGAATATGCTTCTGCATGCATCCAAAACCAAAGGGTCACAGTATTCTGCAGAATCTTTGTTTATGGCTTTAATATTTCAGCAGCAGAAAATGATAAGTGAATTGATCAAGAAATTAGGTTCAGACTAAAAAATCTGTTATTTCGAAGGTACAAAGTCATTTTCGTCTATCTCTATACTCCCGTAAATCCCTGATATGTTGATAGCTCCATATTTGTCTACTATACTCCTTGCTTTTGTTAAGGCGTTACCTTTCAAGCTACCAAATTGACGCTTGTTAAAACGTTCTGAAGGTGCAAGATTTTGGAATATTGTTTTACCTGCATCGTCGTTAGGCATAGGTGTCGTCTGATCTTCGGGTTTAAATGCTATTATTTCATGATTCCATACGTCAATATCAACTATAATTTTATTTGTCATTCGTTTTCTTCTTCTTTTCTTGTTCTTTCTTCTCTGCCTCTGTTTCAAGTCCTGCTTCAAGTACCGTATTAATGAACTCTTCGACGTTGTCATAGCCTGCTTCTTTCGCCCGAAGCACCATAAATTCATAGGTATCTTCATTTATCTCTATGGTTCGCTTATTTTCTTCTTCTTTTCTTGTGGTCGTCATTCCCCTACTTCACTAAACGCTTCAACCGGTCTTATGTTCATAGTGACAATCATAGTGACAATTTACTCACAACACTCTTTTAGTTTTTAGATTAGAACTTGGTAGCAGTACTCTCAGAAATACTTTCTCTAGACCAGATCCTTATTGTCATCTTTTAAATGCAATTATGCAGAACTCCATTAATGTGTTGATAACAAAAGTTAGTCTTAGAAAACAGCATTGGAAAAAGCAAAAACTGTATTATCATTGATGTTAGTAGTAGTGGTAACAATTTTGACAACCCTAACAACTATACAAGTATATGCAGGAGACTATGCTCTGCAGCCATCCAAACATTTTTTCAAATCAAATGGTAATCCGTCTGTTAATGGGCAACCATTGGATGATACTACCACGGCTATGCAGCCAATAGAAGAAAATAATGCGGATACTCTGCAGCCATCCAAAGACAATATGGAAATAACGATGCTGATGGAGCAAAATATTGTGCACTGAAAGCATGAGACTAGGATATTGGTAAGCGTAACTAGTATTAGTTTAGTTTAGTTTAGTCTACCGAAATAAAATTGGAACCGGTAAGAAACCCGGTATCTATCTATCTCTGCAACACCAGTGAATTATCATACTACTACCACTACTACTACCACTACTACTACCACTACTACTACCACTACTACTTCCACTGCCATTGCGTACCTGCATAATTTCCACTCTCGTCTCCATCAATTTTATATATAACCAGTATATTATTCAAAAAAGCTAGTTTCCCAGTAGAATTTGTGCTAAATGCTGAAGCCCCTTGATAGTCTGTACCATTTCCCACTTCTATGAACGTATGGTTTGCAATTTCACTACCGTCAGTGGTCTTTATTACTCCTTTCCCTTGATCAAATACCAGATTGTTACCTTTGGAGATACTTACATACTCTCCTGTGTTAGTTACTTCTATGTTACCATTCATCGTTCCATTGGAAGCAAAAGTGTATTTTGTTATGTTCGGGCCAATTTTTTTCTGACCTGTAACCTTGCCCTTTTCCACAAAAAATGGTTCTCCTAATGTTGCTGTCTGAGCATGTGCAGTATTAAAAAGAAGAGTAGTAGTCGCTCCTGTTCCTCCAATAAGTAATAACACGACAGCAATTTCTGCTGCAATACTGATATTGAATCTATTTTTATTCATCTATGAAATTGAAATCGTAAGGAAGTATATAGGTTTGATCTCTGTTTCGTTCCAGACTTTTGCCTATTATCGTTATCTGTCAATGGTAATCTTATATACTACTGAACTATCGTACTTACCTATGACTACAATCGCAATATTGGCAATATTGGCTATTCTTGGTGGAGTAGCAACTCTATCAGTAACAGGATTTAACGTAATGCCTTCTGTGGTTGCACAGACGACGGGTGACAACGCAACAATGTCCGGAAATATGACTGGCGGCAATGTCACTGGAAGCAATACGACTGAAGCCGTCGGATCAATTTCAGCAGCAGCCTAATCCTGGTGGCCTACTGGTGATAAACCACAAGATATGACACCTGCGAATTCTCTTTATTATTTTTAAATGAATAATGCATGCCCAAATTTCAGGTGTATCAGAGGATCCATTTTGAAACTATACCTGTCTTTTGAGTTCTCCATTTTCTAAGGTTATCGTATTTACCGTTTCACATTTTTTACATTTTGCACCAAAGTCAATTATATTCCAAAATGCGTGGGGGTTAGAAATTTGGTTCACCGCATTTCTTACATGAATATACTACCATAGGGATAATATCCAGAAAGTACTTTATCAATCACGACAGCTCTAGCGGTACAGATATCACAGTAGATTCAACAGTTCTTGTCCTAATCAGTGTTCATGTTGAATCTCCTGCTGTTTTCCTATTTGATAATTTCTAGGACTAACTAAAATAACCATATCATTAATATGGGCACTCACAATTCCAAATCTATTTAAATCACCATATTTCATAGAACCCCGTTTGAATAGGATAACAAAGTTGTCATTACCTCTGTCCTTGTTGATTATCTCCAGTGTGGCAGTTTTACC
>DATFBG010000065.1:0-5107 GCA_035253945.1 Nitrososphaeraceae archaeon
GCTCGGATAGTGGAAATCAAAGATGTGGGCGCAGGAGAGAGGGTATGTATTGACACGGCCTCCATGCTTAAGATGGGCGAGGGGTTACTTGTTGGTAGTAAAGCAAACTTCCTTTTTCTTATCCATAACGAGTCGATAGGCTCGTCATTTACGTCTCCTCGTCCATTCAGGGTAAATGCAGGTGCAGTACACTGCTATACACTTTTGCCCGATGGTAAAACTAAGTATCTGTCCGAAATTGAATCAGGGATCGAAATTTTAGTAGTTAACAAAGAGGGATTGTCACGGCATGTAGTTGTAGGGCGATCAAAAATCGAGACCCGTCCTTTGCGTCTGATAAAAGCCGAGGTGAATGGTGAACAGGGAAGTATCATTCTTCAAAATGCGGAAACAATACGGGTGGTTACTGCGGAAGGAAAATTGGTTTCAGTAACTGATCTCAGGGTGGGAACTGAGATCTTAGCTCATGTTTCTAAATATTCTGGTCGGCATTTTGGGATGGAGGTTGATGAGTACATTTTAGAAAGATAATTACCCCCAGCTTCTAGCTTAGTAAACAGATAATCTTTGTTTATCTGAAAGTTCACTATTTTAAAGTATTCCGAATATGCATAAAAAAGCTATTGATAATTGTGTTCCTTTACAAGAATTTTGTAGACCGAATCATCACTGGAGACTGCAGGAATGTCCTATTAGGAGTTCCTGCTAATTTTATTCAGCTGACTATTACTTCTCCTCCCTACGGAAATGCCATAGACTATGATGTGCATGTGTCAGGTAATGGGGAATATTATCGTGGGAAACATAAGATCGGAACTTCGACATATTTAGATGAGATGTCCGAAATTTTCAATAATCACATATATCGGGCAACCAAGGAAGGGGGATATTGTTGTATCGTAATCGGCAACGAAGTGGTCAATGGCACTCTTCTGCCTCTCCCACATATGTTACTGTCAAAAATTGTACAACCATCAGGCAATTGGAATCTTCATGAAGAGATTATATGGCACAAAGTCACTGGGGGAACTAATAGATATGGCTCGTTTGTTACCAATCCTTATCCAAAATACTATAGAGCTAATATTATGCATGAATTTGTCCTAGTTCTGAGGAAAGGGGCAGTAACTAGCGGAAGGACAAATAGAACTGAAATGTTACCGGCCACTCATGAGGAATGGACAAAAGAAATAGCAAATTCTATATGGCATATCCCACCAGTTCCTCCTGGATTCATTCAGCACCCATGTCCTTTCCCCGAGGAAATTCCTTATCGTTTAATGAAGTTGTATTCCTACGAAAATGATATTATATTAGACCCATTTAATGGCAGCGGACAGACCACTAAGGTAGCCTTTCATTTTCAGCGCCACTATATTGGCATTGAAATAATAGAGCAATACAACAGACTAGCTTCAAGTCGCCTTGCTAAGGAGAAGATTCACATAAGACCCGAAGCACTAATTGCGAACTGGAAGAAAATCCCATCCCATTATAAAAACTCAGGTTCAGGCGGTTGAATATTATCTAGGTCACACTTACTCCAGTATTATCTTCCTGTTTGATGTCTATTTTATTCTTAGTGTCTATAAAAATAATAATTACATTCACTGAGTAAATGCAAATACGAACCAATATCAAGTGATAATTCGTGCCTAGTATAGTTGCATTATATTTGTAACAACGTAGAGACTAACAATAAGTATTTTATAAATGAGCGAGAACAAAAGATCTTGATTAGAATTTGTGGATCAATAGGGACCAACAATGTGGGAGAGCTAGACAGGCAAATACGGAAAGCTTTTGCTATGGGGGCAGACTATGTAGAGATCCGTTTTGATTTCCTAAAAAGCTCAGATATCGAGCAAGCCATACGAATTGCCGAACCAACAAAGTCCAAAGCTGTGTTTACATTAAGGTCCGCACAAGAAGCGGGTAGATTTGGAGGAAATGAGGATGAGAGAATTCAACTGTTAAAACGCCTGTCTATGGCGGGGCCAATGCTTCTAGACGTTGAATATCTTACCATCAGAGATAACTCTGAACTGGCAGATTTTTTGGCAAGCCAGCCCACGCCTATTCTCATTTCTTGGCACGATTTCAAAAGCACTCCTACAAACAATAAATTACAGGATATCCTAAATGGAATTAAGGTATTCAGTAACTATGCAAAAATAGTGACTACAGCTAGGGATACACATGACGCCTTCAGAGTACTTGAGCTTTATGATAGTATTACAGGATTAGAGTTAATTGCATTTGCTATGGGAGAGTTTGGTATCGTATCTAGAATTCTCTGCACAATGGCAGGCAATGCACCATTCACATATGCCGCATTGAATGGCCATACTGCTCCCGGCCAGCTAGACCTAACTTATATGAGGAGATTGTTTGACAGAATTAGCTCATTTTACTACCATAAACCAAATGCAAAACACAGATAGTAGTAAGACCTATTGTATTATTGGGGATCCCATTCAACATTCTCTTTCGCCAGCTATGCAAAACGCGGCATTCAATGCAGTAGGTTTGAATTGTGCGTATATTGCATTTAGAGTTAAAAAGGAAGAGTTAAAGGAATCTATCGAATCACTTCGGGCTACCGGTGTATCTGGATTCAATATTACGGTGCCACACAAAGTCGAAGCTATGAAATACCTGGATTGGTTTGACTCTAGTTCACGTAAATCTAATGCAGTAAATACAGTCCACAATATAGATGGTACTCTTAAGGCATACAACACAGATAGTTACGGCTTTATTCATCCCTTGCATTTACGCAAAGTTAATTTTGATGGAATCAAGGTTCTTCTGATTGGAGCAGGGGGTGCTGCGAGGGCAATATTAGCAGCACTGGCAGATGAGAATGGGATCTCAGAAGTAAACATAGCAAACCGCTCAGAAGGAAACGCGAAAGCCTTGTCAGCAATGTCATCGGCTCTTGGACTAAATTGCAGGATTGTTCCGTGGGAAAGAATACCAGAATATTCTAGAAATACAAATCTGATTGTTAATACAACAACTGTAGGAATGAATAATGAGCCTAGTCTGGTGAAGCACCAGGACTTCAATAAAGATGCTATAGTTTATGATATTATATATAAACCTGTAAACACTGATTTCCTAGAAAACGCAAAGTATGCTGGAGCCAATGTAATACATGGATATGAGATGCTGCTTTATCAAGGGGCGAAGTCATTTGAAATATGGACTGGAATGTCTGCGCCGATTGATGCTATGAAAAGAGCCCTACTGGGAACCATAGGTGAGCCTTGATGAATACCAGAGTTCAGTCGACTATTCATGGAGCCATTTCAATAGTTAATGCGATTGCTACTGGCTATGGTTCGGCCCTCGGCATAGCCTTAAAGGTAACAGTTGAACTGGAATTACAAAAAGGGCGCGGAATACTATTTGAACCAGAGCTAGGGACTAATTTACTCGAAAATATAATTGACAAAATTATTCCAAACGAAACAAGAAGAAATAACCTACTAAGTGTAAAGGTAAACTCTCAAATTCCCGTAGGAATGGGACTGAAAAGTTCCAGTGCCGTATCGAGTGCTACCGCGCTCGCTTGTACTGGACTCATGGGCGATAATTTAGACGACAGGATCGTTTTAAGCTCGGCAGTCCGTGCCTCAATAGATAGCGGAGTCAGCATCACCGGAGCCTATGATGATTCTACGGCATGTTATTTTGGAGGGTTTGTAGTAACAAATAACTATGGGCGTGAACTTATCCACAGGGAAGAGGCGCCAGCCGATTTGTATGTCGTGGTGTTCCTTCCAGCTGACAAAAGACGCGGAAATATTCACAATCTGCATGCACTCTCTGACCTTTTTATGGATGCATTTAACCTGGCCAAAACTCGACAATATTGGAGAGCCATGAAATTAAATGGCTTACTTACTACGTCTGCCCTTTCTGGTGACTACGAACCCATTCTGAAAAGCATAGAGAGAGGCGCATTGGCGGCTAGCATTTCAGGAAATGGTCCATCTATAGCGGCTGTCACGTACAAAGAACACATCGAAGACATCAAACAAATATTTGTTAGATATAACGGTATAACTCTTGTTTCCAAAGCTAATAACGAGAGGGCAAGTGTCAAGATAATAGTTGGTTAATATTAAAATAGATAAGTCAAGAATTAGTGGAACACTATGGTGTCCGTCAAGCAAAAGCTATACACATAGAGCAATCGCCATCGCTTCACTTGCCAAAGGAAGATCTACTATCAATATGCCATTGATATCTCGAGATACGATCGCAACACTGTCGGCTTCGCGTGCCCTTGGGGCAAAGATCAATCAACAACAAAAGTCGAGAATAATTATTGAGGGAAAACACACGTTGGATGCGCCAGAAAACATCATTAATACAGAAAACTCCGGAACTACGATTAGAATATTCACTGTTATGGCCGCATTGGTAAAGAGGGGGTTTACGGTCTTGACCGGGGATGCAAGCCTTCGCAGACGACCCATGCAACCTGCCCTTGATGCGTTGAGTCAGCTTGGCGTTGTATGTTATTCCTCTAGAATGAATGGCTTGCCTCCACTTTTGATAAAGGGAGGTGGTATTCAAGGAGGTGAAGTCAAAATTGATGGAAATGTCTCAAGTCAATTCCTGTCCTCGTTATTAATATCGACGATATATGCAAAGTCGCCAGTATCAATTCATATAAGGGGACGACAGGTATCCAAACCTTACATTAGCTCAACCATAGCTACAATGGAAAAGTTCGGGGTGACTATTGATTACAAGAAGGATTTTTTAGAATACTATGTCCAAAATAAAAAATATAGTCCGGCCGAGTTTCAAGTCCCTGCCGACTTCTCCACCGCGGCGTTGCTACTTGCAGCCGGTGTTTTGGCAGGAGGAAATATTACCTTAAAGGGGCTAAACTTTTCGTTACCTCAAGCCGACTTAAAGATACTAGAAATATTAAAAGATATGAATGCAGATGTAAGTGTCAATAAGGAATACGGGGAGGCAACTGTAACGGGTTCTAAGATCATAGATGGTGGCAGCTTCGATCTTACTGATTCTCCTGATCTCTTACCCGTTCTTTCTATACTAGCCTTGAAAGCCAATTCTCCTG
>DATFBG010000066.1:0-4316 GCA_035253945.1 Nitrososphaeraceae archaeon
CTTGTAATCATTACCGGATGCGGGCATGCAGGAATTATAAACACTTTAAATTATGCAAAAGAATTGACGGGGGAAAATAGAATATACTCCGTGCTTGGAGGGATGCATCTATCAGGAGGATTATTTGAGCCGATAATTCCCACAACAGTGGACGAATTGGAGAAAATGAAACCAAGGTTCGTTGTGCCATGCCATTGCTCTGGTCTGAAAGCCATGACTGAAATAGCTAGAAAGATGCCCTCCTCCTTTATACAGAATAGCGTTGGAACCAACTATATCTTCTGAAGAAGAGAGTGTATATACGTGTGTGTACGCAGCTAATCTAGAGTGTATTACAAATTTCATTAGTTCGTATAGCAGTTTAGAAATTAAGCCTATGCCCTATTGAATTGCAAGAAGTTGTTCTTTGGTCTTTCTCTCACCCCGTTAAGTTACATACCTAATTATTGGATTAGAATGATATTCTTGTATAACCCTGAGGAATTAACTATGGGATTACTCCTAAAATAGGGCTTTTGAGAAAAAAGAATGCAATATAAGGTATATGCAAGAAGCATCAACGGATTACTGGAGAATGCTCCGCTATGGGCTGCAGGCTTCTTCAATATTACGGCTGGGTAGACTTTTCTTTGCGCTCGGAGGGTTGATTGAATGGTAGAAGGGGCCAAGGAGAAGGAAAAGAAAGAGAAGAAGAAGAACCGTGCACGTAAGTTGTATGTAGCTATAGGATTAGGTTCAGTCGTCATTGCTGTAGTAGTTTTTTCTTTTCTTTACACTTATGCTCCGGTATGGCAACGATACCTTGAAGATAATAGTGGTGGTATCCCCAAGTCAAATTTGAGAATTGCATTTATTACTGATGCTAACTTTTCCGATAAGGGCTGGGGGGAGTCTAGCTCAAATGCAGCGCGTTACATAGAGCAAAGATATAACTTTAGCATTGCCCTTGAAGACAATGTAGCAATTCCTGACATTGAAATGACGCTAAGAAAGTACGCTGAGTCTGAATATGATTTGATAATAGCGCACGGATTCCAATGGGGCGAACCAGCGTTGCATGTGGGTCAAACCTATCCACAGTCAAAGATAGTTGTTTTCACAGGCCTTGTAGAATCCACTAATGTTGCCTCAATCTTTCCACAACAGCAGGAGGGATCATTCCTTCTGGGGGCACTCGCTGGTATGATGACAAATACCAGCGTGATAGGGTTTGTAGGCGGAGAGGAGTATCCAAATGTTGTAAATATCTTTGAAGGCTATAAGCTGGGTGCAGAATGGGTAAATGACAATATTACTGTCATTGGAACTTACCTCAATGACTGGGATAACCCTGCAAGGGGAAGAGAGGCTGCTACATCGATTATCCGGCAGGGCGCTGACTTTATGTTTCATGTGGCAGACTCATCTGGCCAAGGAGTTATTCAGGCCTCTCATGATAGTGGAGTTTACGCCCTAGGAGCTGTACAGGATCAGAACCATCTTGCCCCAGACACGGTACTGAGTTCATTCGTTCTTGATGTCGATAAAGCATACGATAGTGCAGTGAAGATGGTTAAAGATGGTAACTTTACAGGCAAAATATTCCGGCCCGGAATCGAGTTACAAAGGGGTTCTGATGGAGAAGGAATAGTTTATCTAGCACCTTTCCACGGATTAGAGACCCGCGTGCCAGAGAGCGTACAGGAGCGGCTTTCTAAACTTACAAATGAAATCCTACAAGAAAAAATAAAAGTACCTGAACGACTTGAAGCTGAGCCTTTGAATACATAGAAGATTCTATCATATTATTTTATCTATCTCAATGAGGATAAAAACATAGAACTTGAGCGTCAATAAGAGATCAAGGAGAAATCTTGGGATTATTACAATAATCCTCGCTATTGCGATTTCCTTGTCTCTTATCTCCTACCAATACTCTCAATATTCTGCTGCACAGATTGAGGAAATATCAATACGTGATACCAAATCAAACGCCGAGATCCAAGCTCATAATTTAGGTAATGCGTTAGCTAACAAGCTCGATGATATCACTTCTTTGCTACAAATAATAGGTGCGTCACGCTCTATTCAGGAAGCTGATTTGAGGGCAGCAGCTTCTATTTTCAACGAAGCCCATTTGGCTACATCCGATCTGGTCGACTTTTACATGTGGCTTGACAAAGATGGAAGAATAGTATGGATAAGCAACATTAATCAAACATCATATGACCAGTACAGGGGATCAGACCTAAGTTACAGACTTTATTTTAGCGAACCAAAGGCAACACATAATGTCTACTATTCTAGTATTGTGGATTCTAACGACAGAATCAATAGGCTTTACATCTCATATCCAATAATTGGAAAGAATGTGTCGGCGCAGCTTAATCCTATATCAGTCGTTGGATCTTCCCCAGGAGGCGACTTCAGAGGAATAGTTGTGGCAGGAATCAGAACTGATGTGTTAGGCAAATACCTGGAGGACCAAATATCGCCCAACTTGAATGGTCAAGTAGGTCTTATAGATCGAACTGGTATAATTCTTTATTTAAAGGATAGCGAATATGTCAGCAAGAACGTCTTTGGTGTAAAATTTCAATCTTTTCTGCAGTCACTTGGCTCAGAAACAATTAGAACGATAAGCTCAGGCTTGAAACTGGGGCTGCAGGGAAATTCTGGCTCAGAACAGATCTTTGTCAATGGAAAATCAGCCTTCGTTTACACACCTATTCTCTTGCAAGGGAATCAGTTTGGAGTCCTTTACATTATTGCGCCATATTCACAGGTTGCCGAGGTAAGCGCGCTGGTTAATAATCAAAAAAATCTTTCTATCTTGCTCATAACAGCTATTGGTGCCTCAGCCATTACAGCTGCAGTAGTAATTCTTCAGTGGAACAAAAATTTGGAAAAAACTATAGCACATAGAACTTCCCTGCTAAGAGATGCTAATGAGCAACTTACAGTACATGATAAACTTCAAAGGGAATTTATTAACATAGCTGCGCATGAACTTCGCACACCTCTCCAACCTATTTTAGGATTATCACAACTTCTTGAATCTCAGTTCGGCGAAAGAAGTGAGGAAATGAAGGTTATCACTAGAAATGCAAGAAGGCTTGAGAGGCTCACACAAGACATACTAGACGTAAGCAAAATAGAAAGCGGAGCCCTGACCTTGAGCATACAAACAATAGATCTGGATGAAGTCATTTCGTCTGTAATAACTGACTATTACCGAAATAGTATGACAGATGCGATTCGGACAGACAGCAACAAAAAGGAAAAAGTCAAGATCAAATACGAGCCCAAAAAGCTGATGGTGAGAGGTGACAGGGAACGGATACAGCAGGTCATATCAAACCTAATTAATAATGCGCTGAGATTTACAAAAGAGGGAGAAATAATTGTAAAGACCAAAGCCATTGACGGTTTTGCGCAGATCTCCATAAAGGACACAGGCTCTGGGATCGATCCAGAAATTATGCCGCGACTGTTTGAGAAATTCGCTACAAAGTCAGAAAAAGGCACTGGACTTGGGTTATACATATCAAATAGTATAGTCCAAGCCCATGGCGGTAAAATGTGGGCAGAGAACAATGCTGATGGAAAAGGAGCGACTTTTACATTTACGTTACCTCTAGAAAAAAGGCATACAGAAGAACTTTAATGCTAGATGGCAGGTGTAATAATAACCACTTTCTCTTATGGAAAAATTAAGCGTTATTTAGCGAACAGAATTCAAATTCCTGGCAGCTTGGTCAAATTTTTTTCAGCTCTTACATTTCATACTTCCTTAGTAGAATTATTTTTTTGAAGCGATATTTCGCTTAGAAGCTCTACAGATATTCTTCTTCTGTGTTCTCTCCTATTCTCTTCTATTACTCTCTATCTAAAGCAAGAGTAAAGACATATGGCGTTACTGCCTTTGCCCCCCTTTTCCTTCGTCATTATCATAATCCAACTTTGCATCAATCTTTTTCTGTAGCTCTTTGTATATCTCGTATCTTTGGGTCCATTTTGACAAGATGAACCACTGTCTTATTCCTACAACTATCCAAGCAATCACAAATATGATTACTATGGCCCGCGCTATGCCAAAGGCAGAGCCACTTGGAGGTCCACCATCACGGGGTCCGCCCCAGGGCGGTCCATCATTCCAGAATGAGCTTCCTCCAGCTAATGCAAAGGTAACGATGAAGGTCCCAGGCACGACAACTATGATAGACACTATCATAATCAGGAACATCTTTTTGGTCTTGTTCAGCTGATGGACTATCTGGTCCATTATCTGGAATATGTTTTGCGTAGGCTTGTCGTCCTTTGATGCTGCCACTATC
>DATFBG010000067.1:0-4937 GCA_035253945.1 Nitrososphaeraceae archaeon
ACTTTCTAACGTCGTAACCAAGGTAATGAGCATACGACATATGGACTGCACTGGCTTCCGAAATCATTCCTTCAATGTATATAGGAGATTCCATCAACCTTCCCTCGCGCATCTCTTTATCTAATACCAGCATAATTTCCTGCGCTCGACCTACTGCAGGGACCGGTATCAGGACCTTTCCTCCTCCTGTCAATGTTCTGTTAATGTTGTCTGTAAAAGTACGATATACTATGTATTGTTCTGGCATCACATCAGTACTATTCCCATATGTGCTCTCTGTTATGAGCGTTTCAACCCTGGGGTATATTGATAAAGCCCCGTCAAGCAGTTGCGTCTTAGCATACTTGTAGTCACCAGAATATAAAATATTGTGTGCCCCAGAAATATTCAGATGGACTGTAGCGCTCCCCATTATATGTCCCGCATTGTTCAGCGTGATCGTAATATCAGGGGAAATGTCTGTCGGCTTACCATACGGGATTGTTATACAATGCTTGATGACTTCATATATATCCCTGACTTCATACGGCAAATATGTTCCATTACTCTTTGCAATCTTCACTGAGTCCATCTGAAGGAGTGTCATCAAAGGTAATGTGGGTTCGGTGCAATAAACCGGGCCCCTATACCCGTATTTGAACAAGGTCGGAAGGAATCCCTGGTGATCAATATGGGCATGGCTAATAACTACGGCATCTAATTCATCAAAGTTAAAGTTAAACCAGTCCAAGCGGGGAAAGGCATTTTGTGGTTCGGACTCTGCTGGGTTAATTCCGCAGTCTAGCATAACTCTGCTCTCTGGGGTCATAACAATAAAGCATGATCTGCCTACTTGTTTAACCCCCCCCAGACAGAATAGCATGACTTCTTCTCTGCTAAAATGTCTGTACGCAGAAACACCATTACCTTTTTTTACACGCTTCGAATTAGGATCCAAGTATTTTCCTCCAGAGGAATAATTGTCTGTACTTCTTTGTCGAACCAAAAGTGGAGGTCGAAAAATTTTTTTTCCTAGTTCTTGGAGAAAATTGCTTCTTTCTCTTGCAGAGGCCTTTAACGTAGAGTGCATAGTACTTATGCTAGTTGACGGAATATGGGGAGAGAGCCTAGTATGTGATATCCAACCTGTGGATTGAGCTAATCTTATTACCATTTCAGCATCTATGACCTCTGGTTTATTGACTTCTAGAACGACTTCTCCTGTGGCTTCATCGCAGAATACAGCCGACACTATAATTTCTTTAGGCAATAGATTTGAGATCTTATCCCTCGTCTCGTCCTCGGGCAAGCGAATTGATGGGTCAGTTCGGACGACAAACCTTTTTTTAAGAGACCTCGAGAGAGAAGACAGATGATAGGTCAGTTCAGTTAATGAAAACTTCGGATTTTTAGTATATATGGCAATGCTAGGCCCTTCAAATCTTGCTGTTGTTATCTGCGCTTCAGGAGGAAGAGAGTCCAGTATCGTTTTGATAAGTGTACCTTCTCGAACAATCGCTCTCATGTAGCTTTCCCTAAGCGATCTCTTATGACTGGCTTCCGTGGTATCTTTCTCTGCCAAGGTAAATCCTTCGTAACTTTATATACTATCTTTTATCCTACGTTTCATTGTGATAATTACCAAGGATCACAACTAATAAGATACTGGAGTTGTAACTGTCGATAATATAATTCTATAGAGTCTGTTGGCAGGTGAACATGGTAACCCAGGATATCGTAACTATAAGTGGGTTATACTGTAATTCTAACAAAGCATCTACTGGCTAGAGATAACGGACTTCAAGCCGACTTCATGTAAAAGTCTCAAGCCCTCGTCGGTAATCCTGTATTGCTTTAAATCTTTGGTGACATATTTGTTCATTCTCTCTAAATGATAATAAATGGACCCAGTTGATAATCCTGTTGCGTTACGGATTTCTGAGAAACCTGCTGATCGATTTAATCCAGCTATGGCTTTTAAAATCTTTAGTCTCGTTCTGCGGGCGCGAAGCTGAGTCTCTCCTGTCAACAAGACTACTATCCAACAAAATTATTTATCTTTTTCTAGTGTATACAGTCACAAGTCAAAGTCGTGATATAATTTGAGATAGGCTCGTCGAAGTACCATAAGATAATACAAATGACAGGTTGCGTATTACATAATGGTGAGACCGTAGGAATGTATAGATTATATCACATGTAATAGATATAATCTCTTGTGCCTATCTGGTTGACCTGGAATAAATTAACGGTCAAAGCTTCCAATCACCTGTTAGTAAAGCTTATACACACATTTGCTGAAAATGGAACAATGGCGGGGTCGTAGCGAAGCCAGGCATCGCAACGGGCTCCAGATCTTAATGACAGGGCTATTTGCTTGAAGATACCCGTGGACCAAGGGTTCAATTGGCTATAGTGGATACTATACCAGAACACATCCCTTCGACCCCACCACTTTCCTGTTGTTTTTGCTTATGTCGCTTGAGATCACCAGCTCACAGGCATTTTCCAGTCCTGAATTTTGTAAGAGGTGAATGCTGTCTTGATAAATTGGAGAGTCCTAAACTTTGTAGGTGTACCATCTTGCAAATCTCATAAAAAGTACTCCGGTCGCAATAACAAATAAGTCCACTGTGACAAATATGGGGGTAACAAAGTAGTTCAGAGGCTCCGGTGCAGTACTAAAGTAATCGCATTCTTCCTGATTAGAACAATTCTTAACGATTGGAAAAATTAACAATGCCAATATAAGCAGTGCTAGTAAGATAGTTCCCACTGAAGAAAAAATTGCACCTGCTCTAATCAATATATCTCGTCGCAATGCACGAATATAATGCACGAGAACTTTTATTACTTTTGCCCCACAAACTGAGATCTGCGACAAGGTAGTTGTCAAACTTCATGTGGGATATTGTCATCGGCTGTAAAAATTACCTTCTTCCCAGGATTCATAATTAGACTGGGATCAAATATCTGCTTTATTTGTTTGAATAGTGAGTAGAGTTTAGCCCCGTATACTTGTTGTACATATCTAGACCTAGCCAAACCATCACCATGTTCTCCAGTTATGGTTCCTCTATGACTGATAACCTTTTTGAACACTTTTTTGGCAAGGTCTTCTAATAAATTAAATTCTGAACTTTGCTCAGTGTCAATTATGGGTCTTGTGTGTAAGTTCCCATTGCCCACGTGACCATACATAACATAGTCCAGATTATTTGCTGAGTATAGTCTCTTTAAAAAGAGACTATATTCGAATAGAAAATCAGGTCTAACCACTGTATCTTCTATTAACCCAACAGGTTTCCTACTTCCGACAGTGAATTTCATAATGCTGTTTAAAGCATTTTTTCTCGACTCCAAAATACGCCTGATGCTAATAAGATCGAAAGCGGAGTGCAGCACTTGGCCATTGCATTCGACCATGCTCTTACATTTGGAAAGCTTAGTTTCGACTTCGACCGCGTCATCTCCTGAAAATTCAACGAATAATAAGCATCCAGAATTAAAGCCCCCTCTGCCGCCAAACATGACAGAACCATCGAGCATTTCAAGTGCTGTAGGAGAGAATTTCATTATCGAAGGAACTGACTGCATTGCTAATTGCAGATTTGGAAAACCAACTACCAAGAGGTTTTGAAACAAGGGCACATCAAAAATCCTTAATTTGATTGAAGTTATTATGCCAAGAGTTCCTTCCGAAGCAACAAAAACCTTTTGAGGTAAGAATTCATTGCTGGATATTACTGCATCAAGACGATATCCGCATGAATTCTTACTGACCTTGGGGTAACCCGTGTTTATTAGACTAATATTGGATGATAATATGCGAAACATTTTAGAAATTTTTTCGTCTTGCTCAACCCCAGGTCCTATAACTCCGCCAGTTCCGTCAGCGTAGATGACGGAAATTTCCTGAACATGGTCGATAGTGCTTCCATAACCAAGAGAATGAGGGCCGCTTGAATTGTTAGCGACCATTCCTCCGATCGTGCAGAAATTTCCACTTGCAGGATCAGGTGGAAAAACCTTCCCTTTCCTCTCCAATTCATTGTCAAGCATACCCTTTATTATTCCCGGCTGAACTGTAACATAGTCATCTCCAATTTCAGTTACCTTGTTCATATTCGAGGTAAAGTCGAGGACAATACCAGAAGACAATGATTGCCCAACAAGACCGGTACCTGCACCTCGAGCTGTTATCGCCACATGCCTAGCGTAGCAGGATTTACAGATGTTTCTTATATCGTCAGCATCGAGGGGTTTGTGAATCAGTGAAGGGCTGACATTGAAGTGGCTAGCATCGACAGAATAAATCTTTCTACTCCAATCATCAGAAAGAACTTCTCCTTTTGAAATGCGGTGCAGTTCATCCGCTAATATGAATTTCATATTCTCCCACGGTATGAAAGTCTTTTATTCCAATCGTTATTATACTCTGTAGAGATTTCTGATTCAATAGTGTACCGTTAAATTACATCCTCCAAATTATTATATTCTTCTTAATTAGCTGAATTGCGTACAAACCGCCATTTTTTTCCAGTAGCATACTTTATTCCTATCCTTTTTGTTGCAACAATATCTCCCGTGGTATCCTCTTCTCCGAATTCTATATGAATTTCACCCTTAGGATCTGTCATATCTACAGAATTCAGAGATCGATTAATATCCAAAGCTTGGCAAATTTTTCCTGGACCCGAAGTGAGATCGTATAAGGTTCCGCAGTTCCTAAATCTCTTCATAGTATGGACCCCTTCACAAGGCTCTAACGCCCTAACTAAGACCGCACCAGCCTTTGCTTTATCAGAATGAGCTGAAATATTTATACAAAAATGGCTTCCATAGATGAAATAGATATATGCTCTACCAACTTGACCGAACATTGGCATATTTCTGCTTGTTAATCCTCTATAAGCATGACTAGCACGATCATTCGTATATCCATAGGCTTCTGTCTC
>DATFBG010000068.1:0-4787 GCA_035253945.1 Nitrososphaeraceae archaeon
ATTCTTTTTATCCACAATAACATGGTTTGGGGACGCACATGATTTTCCCCTCAACTAGACAACCTCAATTATGAATTGTTGAATGTCAAGATGGTCACGAACTTTTGAGATGTATGCACTCGGTTTAATATCAGAAGCGGCTGTAAGAGAATAGGAGTTATTAACTAAGGCATTGTGTATTGTGTCAATTGGTGAAAAACAGCTTCCCCTTTTTCCAAACCAGGATGCAAAAATATCTTGACAGAAAAAGAAATCAGTAAGAATAATGCAGATCGTCACGACATGGTTAGAGCTCTTCTATGATCTCGTTTTTGTAGTTGTCATTTCGCAGCTTGTTCATAATTTAGAAGAGGATTTCTCGTTATACGGGTTTCTTGGTTTTTTGGCACTCTTCATACCTGTGTGGTGGTCGTAGACTGGTGCAGCTTTTTACGCTACTAGATTTGATACAGATGATTTAGGACACAGAATTTTAATACTTTTGCAAATGGTGGGGGCTGCAGCCTTGGCTGTAAAATGTACCTGATGGTTTAGGAAATAATTCGGCCGGTTTTGCTTTGTTATATGCTGCCATTCGTATAGTTCTTATTTTAGAATATGTGCGAACTGGCAGCAGTAAATTTTTTTCTTCTGTCACCCCTCTTATACGAAGATACACTAGGGGTTTCCTATGTGCTGCAGTTGTATGGATTATCTCAGCGTTTATTCCTCCATAATTTCGGTTTGTTTTATGGGCAATCGGGCTGGTAATAGATTTTGCAACTCCTATATTAGTGGGAAGATTACACTCACAATTTGCACTCACAATTTACACCACACATTTCACACCTACCTGAACGTATGGGTCTTTTTACAATAATAGTGCTAGGAGAGTCGGTCCTAGAAGTTGTGGTAGGGGTTTCAGCCATCGAATTTGATATTTATTCTATGTCGACGCTAGCCTTAGGTCTAAGTATACCTTTTAGCTTATGGTGGCTATACTTTGATAGCGTAGCTGGTGCACCTATTCATGCTATACGAGAAAAAGGCAGGATCGGCGCGTATTCTCTTTGGCTATACGGACACTTTCCCCTTGTAGTTGCAATCACATCGGTTGGTATTGGACTAGGACATGTTATACCAAACATGCATGGGTTAGCTTTATCGTATCCTGAACAATGGCTTGTCTGTGGTAGTGTAGCATTGTCTTTGGGTGCTCAAGGGACATTACACCTCTCTTCTGCATATTATTACTTGTACGCTGGTTCTATTCGTGATTATCATGTCAGTAGAAGATGGGCAACATATAGAATAATTTCGGCTGGTGTGACTCTTCTAATTCCCATTTTAAATATTCAGTTGTCACCTTTTCTACTCATATGTGTTCCAGACCGACAGCAACATTTCTTGGGAAATCATATTTGACAATTAAGATTTCAGAAAACTCATTCTGGGCTAGAGCAGCGACCATAAATAATTAGGAATTGTTTATCTGTTGTTAATCAATAGATGAATGATAGCAAAATGAGCTATTTGTTTACCTCACTCCAACTGAATACACTTTCCTCGTCGAGTGCACCAAGAAGGCTATCCAGATCCCAAGCACCATTATAAAGTTCACCATTGATAAAGAAAGTTGGAGTACTTTTCACTCCACTATTCTTGCCACTTTGTATGTCCTCGTCTATGTGGTTACTATATATTCGGTCGTGAAATTCACTATCAAATCTGGTAAGATTTAGCCCCAAGTTAGCAGCAGACCGCCTTAGACTATCATTAGTAACCGCCTGACCATGTTTGAATAAATAATCATACATCTCCCAGAATTTACCCTGGGCAGCAGCAGCTTCTGCTGCTAATGCAGTTTCATATGCATGGGGGCGAATTTTGGTAACGGGGAAGTTACGGAATACAAAACGTAATTTATCTCCCAAACGTTCCTGAGTTTCCTTTGTGATAAGATAGGCTTGGGCACAATAAGGACATTCATAATCTCCATATTCTACCAAAGTTACAGATGCAGTTACAGGTCCTTGAATATGATCCCTAGATTCGCTCACAGGTAATGAAAGTTTTGTATTTTGTGCTTTTCTCCTACTCATGTTTATGTGTCATCTTCTTATAGTTTGGTCTAAAGATTTAAAGATGCTGGCGTAGACGTCAACAAATTGGTTTGTGATAAGGTTTAATCGCACATTGATCAGACCTAACATACTCTAGTCTTTCAGATCATGAAAATGGATTTTCCGATAATGTAATTATGGTGGGCATAACTAAACTACAACTAGATCTGTTGCCGTTTTCTCATCTTAAGCTAGTTCAAAACTGAGGAATTTGATGTATACTTACTGACGTTCCAATGCATGTCGGTCCCATTTTGCACATATGGCCGCAGCTTCGTATGTGGTTTGTAGGAACGATAGTAGGACATCATCGGGTGACCTAGAATTGCGGACTACGTCATAGGGAAGTAAGAACTCTCCCATCTTCGTATGGTAAAATGCTTCCTGAGGCTGGACAGGATAGTCTTTGAAACCCTGAGGTTCTGGATAGGCATAGGAGTAAAAGGCCGCTTCATTAACTGGACCTCCACCAGGCCAGAAACCACAACTACTTACTTCGTGTGAATAGGCTTCCACCGCTACAAAGCGGGCCATGTTTGGTGCACCTGGGTGAGGAGGTGCCGTACGTCCGGAAAAGCGGGTGACAGCCAGGTCAAAGGCTCCCCAGAAAAAATGTACTGGACTAACCTTACCAATGAACCTGGAACGAAACTCATTTAGTACCCTGTTAGCTTCAGCCATAATTCGCCAGATCCTTTGTGCATATTTGGGATCGTAGGCTGCATGTTTCTCATCCTTTTCAAATGGGGTTCGATCCTGTACTTCGACAGGTGTAGTCCAGATGGTTACAGGCATTCCAAGCGATTCCAAGGTACCCATGACTTCATGATAAAAATTGGCTACTGACCTTGGTTGGAGAGCGACTGTCTTTGTAGGACCGTCAGTCTGAATGACCAATAGGTGATCTATGAAGTCAAAGTCTATCTGAAGATTTCGACCCTTGTATGGCATAGTGGTTGTAGTGAGCCCACGGGGTGTGACATATAGAGTAGTATTCCACCAATGATTCACGGGCGGGCAGAGCGTAAGCCGGATCTTTCCGACGATTTGTGTCCACATATGCAGTGTCTCATAGGTATCTTTCCATTCGGCTAACGTGAGAGCTGGCCATTGATGTGTAGTCATCGATTTTCTCTACTCTCATTCAAAACGGACGGTTTACGTATATAGTGACAGTAATTTTCACCAAGTGACTTTCTAACAAATAGAGTAAATATAGTCTTAACTTTCATGATGAGTAAAGAGACGATAAAGGTTTGGTAGTTTTCTTGCTGTGTCTTTCTCCTTTGAACCAGACTTATCACATACGTCTATCCTCTATTACTATCATATTTTGCCACGTTGCATTATATGAACAGTGGATACAGCTAGATAGCAAAAACTAAAAAGCCTAATGGAGTATTCTAGCCTAGCATAGCCAGCTAGATTACAAAATCATTATCGCTTATCTCTTTACCAGCCTGTCATATTCACCAGAAACATCAACCCTACTACCCATCTCTATAATATTCGACAAGCATGAACACCCACTTTACATATTCTTCATCTTCTATAGCTCTTTCATACGTAAATGATATTCCAACTGGCCTTTCTTTACGTGTTGATAATATTCTTTATCTATTAATTTTATTTGATTTCTTTCATTTCCTTTCTTTTGTTGTCGTCATCACCGTTCTTCTTTTACTTGGCTGCATTAACCCAACAATAAGATATCCATATTCTAGATTATGCTTAGTATGATTGATCCCATAAGAGCCATGTGTTACAAATTTGCCATCCAAAACATTTTCTATATACAGTTTCACCTTTCTTATTGACTTTACAGCATGTCGAAGCTGATGGTCAGATAATTTCTTTCCTATTTCATTTTGAAGAGCCATTTTAAACTCTTGTAGATTGTCCGTATCTGTTATTAGCTTGCTGTATTTCTGTAACTTGCTATAGTTTTTGCAAAGGTCTTTTACTCGCTCAATATCTCTTCTCTGCAGCTTGGCAATTGATGCCTGAATATCTTTTTTGCTTCTGTCAGTTATTTTATTGAGACTTTCAACAAGCTCAGCTTCTTCTTCCTCATCTTCTTTATTTTGATATTGTTGCTGTTCTTTGTATTCGATTGAGACAGGTTCTTCTCTTTTCTCATCCCTCTCTATATTCCCAATACTTGCCGCAGTAGCAGAAGTGGATGCAGCGGCAGGAGTAGTAGGAGTGGATACATCAGCAATAACAGAGGAAGGAGAAGTACCGATATCCGACTTCCGCATTTGATAATAACTTTCTACATTATGTATAGAGATTCTCTTACCACTCACGTCTACTCCTTTAGCAAGAATAGCTATTACGTCGACAATAATTTTTGGATGAGCTTTCTTTAACTTACTGTCTGAGCTTTCATAGTTTGCCATAATATCTCTATAAATTCTAAATATTATCTCATCAATCACTTTGGTCCTTCCTTCCATACTAGTTGTGACAGCTACTGTAAGAAAATCATATATTTCTGATTGAGAGAATACCCGCTGATTTAGAAGACAAGAACCTGCTATTGCATTTAAAGCGATAATCCATTGTCCGAGATAAGTCTTTTTTGCTGTCTGCTCAGAGATAGCTTTTTCGATTAGCTTAGTAGCTGTTTTACTTATTTGGTTGTCGTTATCTATTTTTAAGAGTTGCAGGCACCTAGTTAGT
>DATFBG010000069.1:0-3847 GCA_035253945.1 Nitrososphaeraceae archaeon
AACACCTATTACTTTGTTTTTATTCATTGATAAAGTTAATTACTTTACCTACTATGAGATTTATCTATTTAATACGTTTTTAAAAATTCTGTCAAGAACCTCCTATCGGTTGTACTATGCCCCGCATGCAAATGTAAAAAGTCTTTTGGATTTTAATATGAGTTATCTTGACCTAGATGGAGAGAATGACGTACATGTGAATCCCTTTTTGTCTCGTCTTAAACTTTTTAACAGAAGAAGTGTACTATACGTCAAATTGACAGAGTTTTTACAGCATGTGCTCAAGTGTCTCACAGAATGGGGGAAAAAATCTAGCGAGTGCAATGGCAATATAGAGTGTCTACAAACCTGCTCACGAGACCTAAGAGCTTGTCTAGACGCGGCATTTCCAGATTCGAGAAAAATTGAATTTGAGAGTGATAAGATCAATTACGTTCTGTCTTCCATATTCTTCTTGACCAATAGAATCTCTAAGGCAAGCATAGGTTTGGCAGAACTTGATAAAATAGCGAATGATATTAAGGATATTAGTCATATGAGTATGGAAAAGGAGCAAAATAAAGAAGGCTACGAAAAGATGAAGGAGTGTCTTGACGAAATAATAGCAAAATATTTTTGATCGTAAAAGGACATTGGGAGTTTGAGTGTGGGCGCCGAATAATCAGGCACATTTTTTGCCGGAATTGTATAACATATTTGCCACCATAGCCTGTTTCTACAAAAATATATAAGGATTTAGACGCCGCTATAATAATATTGAAACACACTGCAACCCATGGTTCCGAGTACAGGAATATTTCGCCTTCCAAACCCAATCCTAGATGGGGTAGAGAAGAGGAAACTGAAAATTTTGCTCAGAATGTGAGACGATTCAGACAAGGTAAATTGTCAGAGGACGATTTTCGGCGTTTTAGGTTACAACACGGTGCCTATGGTTCGAGGCTGCAATTAAACTACAGTATGGTTAGAATCAAAGTTCCAAGCGGCGAAATTAATCCTGAACAGCTAGAAAAAATTGCAAGTTTATCAGAATCTTTCTCGATTGGCTCTGCTCATGTTTCTACTCGTCAGAATATTCAGCTGCATTGGGTGCAACTAGAAGATGTTAGCGAGGTAATGAGAGGACTTGTTGAAGTAGGTCTGACTACCCGAGAAGCATGCGGTAATACAGTTAGAAATGTAATGTGTAGTCATTATGCAGGAGTATGCCCAAATGAAGCATTTGATGCCACTCCGTACTCCAAAGCAATTGCAAGATTCTTTATCAGAAATCCTATGTGTCAGAATCTTCCACGTAAGTTTAAGATTAATTTTGCATGCTGTGAAGATCACGGACTGGTAAGAATTGCTGATATTGGATTGACTCCAGTAACAAAAGATGAAAGAAGAGGATTTAGAATATATCTAGGTGGAGGACTTGGAGCCGCTTCCTTCATAGGTCATTTGCTAGAGGATTTCACACCTGAAGAAATGATACTTCCAACATGTATGGCCGCTATTAGATTATTTGATAGATATGGCAACCGGGAAAATATGGCGAGAAATAGAATGCGATATTTAGTGCATGAAATGGGATGGGAAAAATTTCAGAAAATGGTGTTAAAGGAGCGGTCCATAGTAGAAATGACTACTGCTATCTCCACAGCCAAGCTCTTTGATGTGAAAGACAATGATGGTCCCAGTCTACCTGCATCGACTAAGTCGTCACATCCATTGATAAAATTGCCGGTTTTAGATGATCATATAACTCCAGAAAGTTCAAAGTATGAGCGATGGATTCATACTAATGTTGTACCTCAAAAACAAGCAGGGCATTTCACAGTGTTTGTAACACTTGAGGCAGGTGATATCACGGCTAACCAGTTACGAATATTGGCTGGAGCGATTCGAGAGCTATCTGCTGAAGGTGTGGCTAGAAATACTCCACAGCAAAATTTTGCAATTCGGTATATCAAGGGTGAGGACCTGCGAGAGTTTTATGAAAGGCTCATGTCCATTGGACTAGGAAGTCCAGGAGCATTAACTATTACATCTGCGGTGGGATGTTCTGGAACAACTTCATGTAATCTAGCGATAACCAACTCTCACAGGCTAGCAAAAGAGGTACAAAGAAAATTCATAGAGTTAGGATTTGACACCGATGAGGACTTCAGGGATTCAACGATCAAGATTAGTGGTTGTCCTAACTCGTGTGGACAGCATGAAATTGCAACTATAGGATTCTTTGGTGGTGCATCAAGAATCGGAACTGCAATGGCTCCAACCTACACTATGTTATTTGGTGGGAGTGCTGGAGAACAGGGAAATCTTGGCAAGGCAATAATGCGTGTGCCCGCAAGGAGAGTAATAGACACTATAAAGGAAATAATCAAAATATACAAAAACGAAAAACATGATGGTCAGACACTGAATGAATGGATAAATAGAATCGTGAGTGGAGAAGGGACAGGTGATATTAGAAATATCGAAGATATGAAACGATTACTCTTAGGAGTTACGCAGCTTCCCTCAATTGAAATAGAACCGGAATTGTACAAAGATTACGGTAATGATATAAAGTTTACAGCTAAGACTGCAAGGGGAGAATGTGCAGCTTAACCCATTCAAATGAATAATAATACACATACTTCGAATGTAGCAAATGAAAAAAAAGTGGTTAATTCTACTATCCTTGGCGCTAAGGACTACGAACTACCGGTTGTATGTGACATTGATATCTTACGTACTCTAATTCGTAACAAGGCAGCTCGAGTAGTAGATGTCCGCAAGGAAGAAGAATATAAACAGGGACACATTCCTACTGCAGTTTCAATACCTCTAGCTCAGGTCTTATCAAAGGACTCTCCTGATGGAATAGTGGATATTCTGGAGAGTATTGGAGTTTCAGATAAGCTGCCCGTCATAGTCTACGATGATACCTTTGGCGCACTAGCAGCAAGAGTCGCATGGACTTTTCAATATGTCGGCCACAGGAACAGTTCATTGCTTGAGGTAACCTTCAGCCGATGGAAAGACTTGGGATTGGAGATTGAAAATCAAATCAATACATACCCAAGAACAACACACCATCTAAACATCAATCAAGAGATCCAAGCTGATGTATCGTATGTAGAGAATGCCAAGGAGAGTACCAATAAGATACTAGTAGACTCGAGAGAAAGGTTAAACTTTTTGACCGAACACATACCAGGAGCTAAAAATATACCTTATACGATGTTAGGTTCAAATGGCAACATATTGCGGAAGCCAGATGAAATAAAGAGATTTATAGAAAATAGAGGACTCTCGCCAGAATCTGAATTTATTACATACTGTGGGAGTGTCGGAACATTGTCTGGTTTAGCATATTACGCTCTTAAATCGGCAGGAATAAAGAATGTCAAGTTATATGCAAAATCATTTCGAGAATGGAAGATCTTAGGAAAGCCTAAAGAAGAGTTTAAAGATGCGAATTACTGGGACTTGTCGGCTGAATAAATTTTTTCCATAGCTGAATAGTCAAGAAACAAAAAATATCCTAGATCTAAATTTGAATATGAGCTAAGTTTGAATAATGCAAAATGTATAGAAAAGATATTTAGCTAGTTTTCAATTTTTGTACACCAAAATTTTTGAAGCGGCAAGCAATTGTGCTCTTTATAACTGCCTCTAATGTTGCAAAGGATAATACGGTGTAATGTCTTTCCCCTGTGAGCGGTTGAGGTCTAGGTTGGAATTAGGATCTGAGATATTTTCAAGCTATCGAATTATCTTTATCCAACTTGTTAATTTATTTTGCTGTAATTTGTTATTTATGACTATATTGTCAATGTTATGATAATATTCATTGACTTACAGATCCTTGCGA
>DATFBG010000070.1:0-6221 GCA_035253945.1 Nitrososphaeraceae archaeon
CAGCTTCCTCTTCCCAAACATATAGATCAGAATGCGATCATAAACAGGCTCAACCCTCTAAAGGATGTAGATGGTTTAACTCCTTTCAACTCTGGTATGCTATTGAAGGGCAATCCCATCATTAAACCTTGTACTCCTGCCGGCATTTTGGAATTGCTGGACTTTTATAAGATTAATGTGATGGGAATGGATGTAGTTATAGTTAACAGGAGCAGTTTAGTTGGTAAGCCATTAGCTTGCTTGCTAGTTGAGAGAGGCGCAAGCGTCATGATCTGCCACTCGAAATCAAAAAGACTAAAAGAGAAGCTAATTAGCGCAGAAATGATAATAAGCGCCGTTGGGAATCGTGAGCATTTTACTTTATCCGATGATATGGTCAAGTCCGGGGCAATAATAATCGACGTAGGGATAAGCAGGCTGAATGGACGAATCTGCGGCGATGTTGACTTTGACTCTGTTCGTACTAAGGCATCATGGATTACACCAGTTCCAGGGGGTGTTGGGCCCATGACTGTAGCAATTCTATTAAAAAATACGGTATCTGCCGCTTCTTTATCCATTGAAAGCAGGGATAATAACAAGACGACAAAATATGAGCAGCATAATCGCAGCTGAAAAAAACAGAATAAGAAAATTGATGTTAGAAAGAAGGAACAGGATATCGACAGCTGAGATCTACAAAAGAAGCAGGCTCATTCAGCTTCATGTTCTTAATTCCCAGCAATTCTTGAATTCTGGCACTCTTGGTGTATACTTTCCTAAAGGAACTGAAGTAAGAACAGAGGAAATTATTCGAAAAGGAATTGAAATAGGCAAGAAAGTGGTTTTGCCCAGAATTGAGTCAGAAGAAATGGAGTTCTATCAACTATTAGGTAAAAGTTTCCAAGACGAAAATTTGATCACGGGCAAATTTGGAATAAAAGAACCAATTAGAATTGGAAAGCCAATCAATAAGATTGATTTGCTCATAGTTCCCGGTATTGCTTTTGATAACCAGGGTTCAAGAATTGGTTCTGGCCAAGGGTACTTTGACCGATATCTTCTAAGAACAAGAGTGCCATTTTCATTAGCTTTAGGGTATAAATTTCAATTAGTATCTTGTAATTTACCTCAATCATCTTTAGACCAAAAGATAAATGGTTTATCGATGGAGACAGGTATGCTGGTTTTCTAATTTAACCTACAAAAGACTGAGGCTGCTTAGTTTCTAGACGAGAGTGATTTTCCTATGTCAGTACGATAATATTCTTCTCCTGGCCCCCACCATATACTTCGAACTGTATCATATGCCTTTTTCCTTGCCGCGTCAAGATCTTGTCCACTCGCTGTAACACCTAAAACCCTTCCACCTGCAGTGACGAGGCGGCCTGTCGATTCCCTTCTCGTGCCTGCGTGAAAAATTACCACATTTTTAGAGAAGAAAGAATTCAATCCGTTGATTTCTTGGCCGCTTTTATATTTTCCTGGATATCCCTTTGAAGCCATAACTACACATACAGAAGACTCTTTTTTCCATCTAACAGGTGACATACGCTCGAGCCTTTTGTCTATTGCGGCCTCTATATATGGATAGAGATCTGATTTCATCCTCATCATAAGGGCCTGGCATTCTGGATCGCCCATTCTGGTGTTAAACTCCAGGACATAAGGAAGTCCGTTTTGACTATCTAGCATTAGGCCAGCATAAAGGAATCCGGTAAACGGAGACCCCAAACCTTTCATACCCGCAATTGTTGGCTTTATAATACCATTTATTATTTCAGCTTCTAAATTTTTGTTCATTCCTTCTACAGGAGAATAGGCACCCATTCCTCCAGTGTTGGGACCTTTATCATTGTCATAAGCTCTCTTGTTATCCCTGCTGATCGCAAGAGGTATGAAAGAATTTCCGTCACATATTGCTATATATGATACCTCTTTTCCATGTAGTCGTTTTTCAATGATGACATTATTACCAGAATCTGCGAATTTCTTATCGAGCATTAAGGTTCGTAGAGCCTGGACGGCTTGCTTTTTGGTTCTACATACAAACACTCCCTTACCCAAGGCTAAACCATCAGCTTTAATTACGAGCTTTTCCTCTTGAGACCTAACGTAATCTTCAGCTTCCCCATAAGAGGAGAATACGGAAAAAGGAGCGGTCCTTATGCCTAACTTTTTCATGAAGCGCTTACTGAAAACCTTACTAGATTCAAGCTTTGCTGCTGCCTTTACCGGGCCAAAGATTCTTAATCTTTTTTTAAGAAATTCGTC
Source organism: Nitrososphaeraceae archaeon (assembly GCA_035253945.1). Lineage (GTDB taxonomy): Archaea > Thermoproteota > Nitrososphaeria > Nitrososphaerales > Nitrososphaeraceae > TH5893. The sequence continues at coordinate 2,254 of DATFBG010000070.1, forward strand.
TACTATTCCTTCTGCCAATGGAGTCTCAGGGCCAACAATGGTCTCGCAGTTATTTCTTGCTGCAAACTCTATTAATTTATCTGGATTTGAGTAATCAATCGCGATGTTATCTTCAGTCCCTCCATTTCCTGGACAAAAGAAGGTTTCTTTTACTCTGCAGCTCTGACGTAGTTTCCATCCCAGTGCATGTTCCCTGCCGCCAGAGCCAATTATTAAGAGATTCTTCTTGCTTCTTCTAGGATGCAAGATATGCCAATTTGAATTGCCGGATAATAAATTGTTTTAAAAATCAAACTAAACTAACTATTTGATGATGCCCTTTTATTTGATATTACTAAGTTAATTATATGGCAGAAGAAGAGAGTCCAGAACGGCCAAAACGTGGGCTTGCTTCAGCAGCGGGAGATACCCGAGAAAGAGTCGCCAAGAAGGGAGGCACGGCTCCGCACCATACTCGTGGATTGGCGGCAGCAGATGCGGGAACTAGGTCTAGGGTAGCAAAGGCAGGAGGAAGTGCTCGAGCACTGGATACAGAAGGGCTGAGAACCGCTGGTAAAAAGGGAGGAGAAGTCGTAAAGGCAGAGTACGGCACATCTTTTTATCAATCTATAGGAGGACGAGGCGGCCATTCAGTAAAGGAAAAGTACGGCACACAATTTTACAGGCAAATAGGCGAAAAAGGCGGTGCTATAGTTAAAGAAAAGTACGGTTCGAGTTTCTACAGAGACATTGGAAAAAAAGGAGTACAAAAGCTTAAAGACCGATCATCTAGACAATGACAGAGTGGAAGGAGGATCATAAGTCCAGCCAAGGCAGAATTAATTACTTTTAGCATATTGTCATGGTGCAAGCGCACTTTTTAATGCACCTTGTATTATTGCCCTGACAAATTGATCGTATTCGTTGTCATTAAATTCTAGCGATGCGTACGTTTTTTCGTTAATAAATGTTATAGCACTTGTCAGATGGTAGCACTGTTTTCCTGAAGAAAGGGACCTGTAATAATAATTTCTGCAACTGCAAAAATCCAAGTCAGGCTCGGTCCAATACTCCTCATCTTTTCCTACTACGGTACAGATTCTCCTAGTACTTGGTTTAAATTCATGCACTTTTACCGCCTTAGGACTAGTGATATTATTATTGCCCTTGCTAATTTGCAACAGCTTATGATGGGGATTTCTTGCATTAATATTCTTTGTAGATAAAGACAATCAATCAATAACCTATCTTCAAAATCAAGTATTCTTCAAGGCCATTCGAAGGTGAAAGCAATCATTAGTGAATTTTATTATTAGGTATAAATGCGCCAATAACTTGAGCAGCATCCGGCTTGTCCAAATATCTGCGTGGACAGAAGAGTAAAGAAACTTGGAATATAAATTTATTATATAGGTATAACAAGCTCCACTATTGAAGGACTACGATTACGTAATCCTGTGGCTGGACTATTTTAACAAGAATCTCACACGGGCCAAAGGTAGAAAGATTAAGAAAGAACAGGCAATATTTGATCCTACCTTATCTGATCTTTTATATGCAGCTAGGGAGTCTGGATATAATCTTGAGCAAGATCAGATTAACGATGGCGCTCGATATCCAAGAAGAGCTTTTGTCAAGTCCGGCTACATAGCACTTCCAAAAAAAGAAGATCTTAAAAAAAATGCCCTAATTATTGCGCTTGCGCAGAGAATGCTGAAAAATAGGACAAAATCGTCTAAACACTAGACAACCTTAATGAGAGCCGAGATTTATTATACGATAGGCCATGAATGAGTTAGGAGAAGTTTTACACATGGCAAAGAGCGGTCGTCTTATTGTAAAAATGAGTGCTGCGACCAGTGAGAAAAAAGTAATAGGCATGCCAGTAGTAGACTCGACTGGAAAACAAATTGGGAAGATCCAGGAAATATTTGGACCTGTAGTTTCTCCTTATGCCTCTGTCCAGCCAAGACGAGAAAAACTAACAAGCTTTATTGGGACTAAAGTTTTCATTGCAGACGAGGCCTCATTCAGAAAGATGAGATTTAAGAGCCGTCTGGGTCACAAAACTAGTGGTAAAAATACGGGCGGAGTTCACAGAAGAGTGGACAGCAAATTCTCTAAATGAGAGCATATACTGTCAATCAATATTGTGGGACCGAAACTAGATATTCATTCATTATTGTATATCATTCCTGTTTTGCTAACATTCATGATCTGGTGTGGTCAGTTCAAGTCAACTCATCATTACTGAGAAATCTCCTTATATGATTCCCAGAAAGTATCGCCAATATAGTGTAAATTATCTATGACATATCCTTTAGTGTTCTGAATTGCTATCTCACTATCTTCTAACGCTCGACCTATTGCTAAGATCTTTGAGAATTTCTCATCTTTAACTGTCACATAATCCCCTTTCTTGAAATTGTCAAATCTTCTGATGCCTGGCCGCATTACCTTTGCTCCATTGCAGACAAATTTTATCGCTCCCATATCTACTACTACTGATGGGAAGGCAGAAAGAATTTGCTCTGTTCCTAAAAAAGGAACGATGGTCTTACTATCCGTCTGCACCGCTGCAAAGAGCTTGGTGCTAACGATCCTTTGACCTTTGTCCAGTTCATAGGATGTAAAGTTTTTTTCTTTTTCTTTTTCTAAATTCTGAGCGCCAGACGGCCAATTTTTTCGAATTAGATCCTTTATTGTTGCGGTTTCCTTTTTAGAGAGAATTGATTTCTTCATATCGTGCTTCAGAATATTCAAGTCGAGGGCGATGTCATATTATCATGAGGCTGGTCCGTTGCTATTCGGGACTCCATAGGTATATATTCACAGCCCATGGGCCCGCAATATCTTCCCACATAAAGCGCCTTTGGCCTATAGAGAGCCGGCTTGGGCGCTGCTTCTGCGAATTTTTCCTCTATGATATGTGCGGACCATCCAACAATCCTGGAAATGGCAAAGACAGGAGTGTTTAGGTCCATTGGTATACCCATATCATAATACAATGGAGCGCTATATAGATCCACATTAGGATAAATTGCCTGTTTTCTTTTATCCATCATGTATTGCTCCGTAATTCTCTCCACCTTTTCAGTAATCCCATACCAGCGGGTTTTCTTACGATTTGACATAATCCTAGATAGTCTTGAAAGTACTTCTGATCGAGGATCCGTAGTTTTGTAGACCGCGTGCCCCATCCCCATAATTCTCCCTCCCGCGTCAAGGCGGCTTTGTACCCATTTCTCTACGTTCTCACGATCGTTCATCTCCAGCAGCATTTTCATTACTTGGATATTGGCTCCGCCGTGTAACTCACCTGAAAGTGCACCAATGGCACCCCCAATGCAAGAATACATATGTGCCCTGGTAGAGGCTATCTCCCTTGCTGCGAACGTTGACGCATTGAAACTGTGTTCAGCATGTAGAATGAGACATATGTCAAAGATTTTTGTCTCCTGTGTAGGCGGTTTGGTTCCTCTTAACATGTATAAGAAATTAGAGGCATGGGATTCCTCGGTTGATGGCGGCACTACTTCTTTACGATTTCTAATTCGATCCCATGCTGCTACTATGGTTGGTATTTTGGATATCAAATTAATGGCCCTGCCAAGGTTACCAACCTTTGTGTCATCATCAAGATTTGGGTCGTAGTCTGCCAGTTCGGAGACACTTGACTGAAGTACATCCATAGGCCTTGCAGTTAGCAGACGATTCTCCAAGTTCTTTATCAGACGATGGGGGATTGTTCTTGAGTCTTTAAGTCTCCTAGAAAATTCATACAGCTCGTCGTTTCGTGGGAGCTCGCCAAAGAGCAAGAGGTATGAAGTTTCCTCAAACGTTGAGTGATTAACAAGATCAAGGATGTCGTATCCACGATAAATTAATTTGCCGTTGCTGCCATCTATAGAACTAATTTTAGTGTCCGCCACCTCAATATTCCGCAAACCAATGTTTCTTGTATCCATCTACAGTCAGAGTTGGGTTAT